>NZ_DURI01000180.1 GCF_012837295.1 Corynebacterium sp.
CCGGGCGCTCGAGACGCTCGGAACGCTCCGGGCGGCGCGGATTACCGGCCACCGGACGCGGTGCCGGCTCCTGCGCGCGTCGCGCTTCCTGGGCGGCACGCGCCCGCTCGGCGGCGCGGCGGCGCCTCTCCTCGGCAGCCTGGATGATTTCGGACGCGGGTCGTCGTGAAGCGTCCTTGCCGCGCGAATGTCGCACCCGCGCATCCGACTCCGCCACCCGCTTGCGGGCACGGGTCGCGGACACCGTGGTGGTCTCCTCGGACTTCTGAAGGCGCGCGTTGTCGCGGCGGGTTTCCTTGTCCGTCTTCGCGTTGACGCGCGTGATGTCCAGGTAACGCCAGATGGCGATGGCCGTGCAGATGAGCGGGATCAGCGCCATCCACGGGAAATACTGGACGATCGGGTATGCCGCCGTGATCAGCCTGGTTTTCGTCGGCGTGGAATCGAGGGCGCCGCCGACCGAGGGATCCGACCACGACGCGATCAGCCACGCCACGATCGGAGTGATGACGGTGAACAGCAATGGCTGCTGCGCCACCGTGACCACCAGGCCACGGGGATCGACGAGCGACGTGCCGACGATGGCGGCGGCCGCGAAGGCGAGGAGATACGGCAGACCGATGCTGCCCGTCGGCAGCGCCGCGACGATGCCGATGAGCCCCGCCACCACGAACAGCAACGGCGGCGCCCAAATGGGCAGCCGCCGCGGCCCGGAACGTCGAGCGGCGTTCGGGTGAGTTGAGGTTGCGGTATCGGACACGCTTCCAGACCTTACCGGGTGCCGTCGCCGCCGAGACTGAGGCGCGGTGTGGCGCGCCGGGGAACCTTGCGGAGGGCCGACGCCCGCGACCGCGCCGTCGCGGCCGTCGCGGCTGTGGCGTCAGTGGCGGCGGAACCGCCCCGTCACCGCATTGCTGATCCGCCCGAAGGCGGTCGTCGCGGGACCGTCGCCGGATCCGCCGGACAGCGGGTCGTTGGCCGACGCCGTCGTGGCCGGTGCGGCCTCCGCCCGGGCAAAGTCGTCGTCGGCGCCGGAGCCGGTCCCCGTCTCGCCGACGGAGCCCTTGGCCGAGGACTTGTCGCCGCCGCCCAGGCGCAGCATGGCCAGGCGGTCGCGCATGGCCCGGCCCGCGGCCTCGGTCTGCAGGCCGGAAATGGATCCGGCCTCGGTGGCGAACTTGATGTCGGCGGCGGTCTTGTCTCCGGTGCGCAGGTCCGTCAGGTCGCCCATGTAGCGCAGCCACACCGCGATCACGGCGGCGACGGGCACTGCCAGGAACGCGCCGACGATGCCGAACAGCGTGCCGCCCAGCGTCACGGACAGCAGCACGATCGCCGCGTGCAGGTTCATCGCCTTCGACTGCAGCATGGGGGACAGGATGTTGCCCTCGACCTGCTGCACCACGACGATGAGCACGAGCACGAGGATGGCGGTGGTAAGGCCGTTGGCCACCAGCGCCACGACCACGGCGATGAAGCCCGCGGTGAACGCACCGACGATCGGGATGAAGCCGGCGAAGAACGTGATCACGGCCAGCACCAGCGCCAGCGGCACGTCCAGGAGCCACAGGCCCAGACCGATGAACACGGCGTCGATCAAGGACACCAGCGCCTGCGTGCGGATGAATCCGCCGAGGGTGTCCCACGAACGGGTCATGACCTCGGTGAGGTGCCAGCCCAGGCGGCGGCCCGTGATGGAGCGCAGCCAGGGCAGGAAGTGGCGACCGTCCTTGATGAAGAAGAAGGTCAGCACGATCATCACCACGAGGGTGACGGTGACGCTGCCGACGACGCTGATGCCCTGGAACACGGTGTTGGCGATGTCGCCGGAACGTTCCTGCAGCCAGTTGGTGGCCTGGTCGAGCAGGTCGAGCAGCTGCTCGTCCTTGACGTTGAACGGCGGGCCCTGGAGCACCGACTGCAGTTCGACGATGCCGCTGGTGAACTGGTCCTTCAGGTGCGGCAGCTGGGAGCGGACGGTCGGGGCGATCAGTGCGATGACGCCGCTGACGATGCCGATCGCGCCGAGCAGGGACACCAGCGCGGCCAGGGCGGCCGGCCACTTGTGGCGGATGAGGAATGCGGCGGGCGGCCCGAGGACCGTGGCGACGATGAGCGCCAGCAGCACCGGCAGCAGTCCCGCCCACACCTTGCCCAGGGCGGTGAACGCCACGAACAGGGCGGCGCAGACGATGAGGAAGCGCAGGCACCAGCCGGCGAACCACCGGGCGCCTTCGCCGATGACGTCGGCGCGGTCGATGGACTCGCCCTCCGCCTCCTGCAGGAGTTCGTCGAGTTCCGCGCCGTCTTCCTTCAGCGGGGGAGTCGTCGCCGCCCGTTGGTGGGCGTCTTCGGGCACGGACAGCGCCTGGTCGGCGCGCATGGGTTCGGCACCCATGACCTCGTCGATCATGTCGCGGTCGTCGCGGATGGAAAATCCGCCGCGGGTTTCGTCGTCTTTGCTCACATCGCCATTATGGGGCAATTCCCCCGGCGGTGGCGGAATCAGCCCGGAGGTTCATTCGGTCGTTGACCGAAATTCACCCCGTCGCATGGTGTGCGGCGGGGTGAATTCGGGGTCGTTGCGTTGCGACGCCTACTGCTCTTCGTGTGCGGCGAGCACTTCGTTGGCGGCGTGGGGGGCGTCGGCCAGTTCGCCCGACGTGTCGTCGGGGTGGCGGGTCAGGTTGATGACGGCGAGGATGAATCCTCCCCAGATGATCAGGATGAACAGCGCCATCATGA
>NZ_DURI01000181.1 GCF_012837295.1 Corynebacterium sp.
ATCGACGTCAACGCGCACCGTTCCTCGGTGGCGCCGTACTAGGGTTCCCCACTGGGACGCAGTCCCGGGCGCGGCCCCCGAAGAACCACCCCGAAATGCGCGAAGGGGCCGACCGCGGATGCGGCCGACCCCGTCGTCAAGCAGTCTTTACTTCTTGTCGCCCGCCAGCAGCAGAGCGGCACCGATGCCCAGCAGCCAGGAATCCTTTGCCAGGGACATGCCGTCCTGGGTCGGGGCGAGCGAGCCCTCCTGGCGCTGGCCGGGGGCGCGCAGGTACATGGACATGAAGCCGGCGCCGAAGGCGGTCAGCGCGGCACCGGCGACGCGGTTGGGCAGTACCGGGGCGAGCAGCGCCGCACCTGTGGCGATCTCGCCGGCCGACAGCAGCTTGCCGAAGGTCTTCGGGTCCAGCTTGGACACGGCCGGGATGCCGGCGGAGGCGAAGCCCTGCATGCCGGCGGCGGTCTCGGCGTCGAGGTTGCGCTTGCCCAGGCCGGAGTTGAGGAACAACAGGCCGGGGAAGAGGCGGGCGGCGTACGTGGCGGCGGAGGTCATGGGGGATCCTTTCGGGAGTGCTTTTTGCTTTGCGACGGGCCGGCGCCGTGAACGCCGGCCCAACGGTGGAAGCGCTCCGGTCCTATCGGGGCGCCCTCCGTTGTTGATACATCAACTATGGCACATCGTTGACATGACCGCAACCCCCTTTTTTTTCGGCCCGGCGACGCCAGAGCCCACGCGGGAACGCGAACGCCGGCCCCGGGCACGACCCGGGACCGGCGTACGACGCTGGTGAAACGGAAATCTAGAGGTTGATCATCTCGCCCATCAGGCCCTCGGCGGCTTCCTTCATCGCCTCGGACATGGTCGGGTGAATGTGGGTGGCGCGGCCGATCTCCTCGGAGGTCAGCTCGTACTTCTGCGCCAGCACCAGCTGCGGCATGAGCTCGGAAACGTTGGCGCCGACCATGTGACCGCCGAGCAGCTCGCCGTGCTCCGCATCGGCGATGAGCTTGACGAAGCCGGTGGCCTCCGCCAGGCCCTGCGCCTTGCCGTTGGCCGAGAACGGGAACGTGGAGACCGTGATCTCGCGGTCGTTCTCCTCCGCCCACTTCTTCGCCTGGGCCTCGGTCTTGCCGAAGGACGCGACCTGCGGGTTGCAGAACGTCGCGCGCGGCATGTTGAGGTAGTCCTCGATGACGTCGGTCTCGTGGCCGGCCATGTGCTCGGCGGCGATGACGCCCATCGTCTCGGCCACGTGCGCCAGCTGCAGCTTCATGGTGACGTCGCCGATCGAGTAGATGTGGTCGACGTTGGTGCGCATGTAGTCGTCGATCGGGATCTCGCCGCGCTCGCCGACCTCGACGCCGGCCTTGTCCAGGCCGATGCCCTCGGTGCGCGGGGCGAAGCCGATGGAGACCATGACGCGGTCGACGGTGAGGGTCTCGGACTTCTTGCCGTCCTTCGACTCGACCTTGACCTCGACGGAGTCGCCCTTGTCCTCGATGGCCGTGGTCTTGTGGCCGGTGAGCAGCTTGACGCCGAGCTTCTTGTACTCCTTGGCGATGACCTTGGAGACGTCCTCGTCCTCGTTCGGCAGGACGCGGTCCATGAACTCGACGATGGTGACGTCCACGCCGTAGTTCGCCAGGACGTACGCGAACTCCATGCCGATGGCGCCCGCGCCGACGATGACCATCGAGTCGGGCAGGTCGGAGGAGAGGATCTGCTCCTCGTAGGAGACGATGTTGCCGCCGAGCTCGACGCCCGGCAGGGAGCGGACGACGGAGCCGGTCGCGATGATGGCGTTGTCGAACGTGAGCTCCGTGCCCTCGTCCTTGCCGTCGGTGACGACGATGGTGTTGGCGTCCTTGAATTCACCCCAGCCGTCAACCTCGGTGACCTTGTTCTTCTTCATCAGGTAGTGGACGCCCTTGACGATGCCCGCGGACACCTTGCGCGAGCGGTCGTGCGCGGCACCGAAGTCGAAGGACGCATCGCCCGAGATGCCGAAGGTCTTCGCCTGGTGGTTGAAGATGTGCGCCACCTCGGCGTTCTTCAACAGCGACTTGGAGGGGATGCAGCCCACGTTGAGGCAGACACCGCCCCAGTACTGCTTCTCCACGACGGCGACCTTCAGGCCGAGCTGGGAGGCGCGGATGGCGGCGACGTACCCGCCGGGGCCGGCGCCGAGGACAACGAGATCATAATGTTCAGCCACGGAGACAAGATTACGCGGCGTTGTGTCGCCAGTCATCCCGGCTCCAGCCCCCGGGGGGCGGCGGGCCGGCAAGGTCGAGGGCGGCGGGTCAGAAGATGCCGAGGGCGACGAGGATCTCGCCGAGCGACAGCGAGCCTTCGTTGAGGGAGACGCCGAACATTTCGAAGAAGAGCACGAGCAGCGTTTCATGCGGCAGCATGGCGGGTCCTTTCGGGCGGCGGGGGCGATGGGGGGATGCCCCCGGGGAATTTTCAGTTCACTTTAGTCACAACTTTAACTGGCGTAACTCCAGTTCACATCCCCCGCAGCACCGCACCGGCCGCCGCACGACGCCTCGATCGCCGAAAACTCCCACGTCCCCCGGCTTTCGGCGCGTCTCCGGCTGGGGTAATCTGCCATGTGTTTTACGCGTACGCCCGATTTCGAGCGCGTCCCGGGCACGCGTGCAGCGACGAACCGATCCTCATGACCGCCGCCGGTCGACTGGAGCCCACAATGAAGAACACCCGCAAGCGCCGCCTGATGTCGGCCACCGCCGCCGCGATGGTCGCCCTGATGCCCGTCACGCTGGCTCCGGCGTCCATCGCCCAGCCGGCCGCCGAGGCCCCGGCCCCCAATCCCGTCGGCACCCCGATCGCGGACGCCGCGGGCGCGACCCCGGCACCGATCGGCATCGGTGAGCTGGAGAAGGTCAACCCGCATTGGCGCGAGCAGATCCGCGGCCACGACAACGTCAAGGAGGTCTGGGCCGGTTCGGTGTCCATGGACCGCGGCGTTCCGCTGGTGTGGATCCACCCGAAGGGCCTGCAGGACGACGAGATCTACGCCCCGCGCCCGACGCTGTACGTGCTCAACGGCGCCGACGGCGGCGAGGGCAAGGCCTCCTGGCTGTACCAGACGGACATCATCGACTTCTTCTCCGACAAGAACGTCAACGTCGTCATCGTCCAGGCCGGCGAGTTCTCGTACTACACCGACTGGGTCGACCCGAACACCGAGCTGGGCAAGCAGACCTGGGAGACGTTCCTGACCAAGGAGCTCCCGGAGTCGCTGGAGGCCAAGATCGGCGGCAACGGCAAGCGCGGCATCATTGGCATGTCCATGTCGGCGACGTCGGTGCTCAACTTCGCGCAGCACAGCCCGGGCCTGTACGACGGCGTCGGCTCGTTCTCGGGCTGTGCCCAGACGTCCGACGAGATCGGCGCGCAGGCCATCAAGCTGGTGCTGGACCGCAAGGGCGTCACCGGCGAGCAGATGTGGGGCCCGCGCCCGAGCGACAACTGGACGCACAACGACCCGCTGGTGAATGCGGAGAAGCTGCGCGGCCAGCAGATGTACATCTCCAACGGCACGGGCCTGTGGGGCGAGTGGGACACCACCGCGCACCCGAACGTGGACACCGAGACGCAGCTGATCGCGCAGCGCACCACGGGTTCGGCCATCGAGGGCGGCACGAACTTCTGCACCAACGTGTTCAAGGCGAAGCTGGACTCGCTGGGCATCGACGCCCACTGGGACCTGGGCAACTCCGGCACCCACTCGTGGGGCTACTGGCAGGATGACCTCCACGAGTCGTGGGACGTCCTCTTCTCCAAGGTCCTCTACTAGGAATCCTGCGCCGGGCCCTCAAAGGCTCCGTGACCGGCCTTTCCTCCGGGTTCCGCCCGGTGGCCCCCATCCCATGACCTAGATTCGGGTCATGGGATTTTCCTTTGCCGACATCAGCGCCGATACGGGTTCCGCCGCCGCCCCGCGCTTCATGCCCACCGACAGCGTGCCCGCCTGGCTCGACGACATCGCGGGCGAGCGCGCGCTGGACTGGGCGCGGGAGCGCAGCGCGGAAACGGAATCGCTCTTCGACGGCGACCCGTCCCGCGATGCGCTGGAGAAGGACATCCGCGCCGCCCTCGACACCGACGCCCGCATCCCCTACCCGGTGCGCCGCGGTGAGCACCTGTACAACTTCTGGCGCGACGGCGACCACCCGCGCGGCCTGTGGCGGCGCACGTCGCCGGAGTCGTTCCTGTCCGGCGCGGCCGAATGGGAGGTGCTGCTCGACGTGGATGCGCTGGCGGCGTCGGAAAGCGAGAACTGGGTGTGGAAGGGCGCACAGTGCCGGTACCCGGACTACGACCGGGCTCTGGTGCATTTGTCCCGCGGCGGGGCCGATGCGTCGGTGATCCGCGAGTTCGATCTGGAGACGCTCGAGTTCGTCGCGGAGTCGCCGTTCGAGCTGCCGGAGGCGAAGTCGGACGTGTCGTGGGTGGGCCGCGACGAGATTCTCGTGGGCACCGACATGGGGTCGGGCAGCCTGACGGCGTCGGGGTATCCGAAGCAGGTGTTCTCGTGGCGGCGCGGGCAGGCGCTGCGGGAGGCGGAGCTGATCTTCTCCGGCCATGACGACGACGTCGCCGTCGGCGGCTGGTTCGACGCCACCGAGGGTTTCGAGCGGCTCTTCGTGGAGCGGGCGATCGACTTCTACAGCTCGCGGCGCTTCGTGCGAACCGATGGGGGCTTGCAGATCATTGAAGTTCCCGACGATTGCCGCGTGAGCGTGCACCGCGAATACCTGCTGCTCATGCCCCGGACCGAGTTCGACGGCATTCCGGCGGGCGGGCTCGCGGTCGCGCTTTTCGACGACTGGCTCGCCGGATCTCGGGACAGCCGCATCCTGTTCGCGCCCGATGACCGCACCTCGCTGCAGTCGGTGGCGTGGACGAAGGGCCACCTGGTGCTGACGCTGCTGCAGGACGTGGCGACCCGCCTGGTGACGCTGTCGATCGGCGATTGGGCCGAGGGCGAAATCCCGGGGCTGCCGGAGTCGGCCTCGGTGGCGGTCGTGGGGACGTCGTCGACGCGAGACGACGAACTGTGGCTCGCGGGCTCGTCGACGCTGGAGCCGGCGACGCTGTGGCTCACCGAGTCCGGCTCGGACGAGACGCCGCGGGTCGCCCGGCGCGCGCCCGCCTTCTTCGACGCGACCGGCATGTCCACCCGCCTGCACTGGGCGACGTCGGCCGACGGCACGAAGATCCCGTACCGGATCACCGGGCTGTTGGACGGAGAGGACAACTCAGTCGAGCCCCGCCCGACCCTCGTCCACGCCTACGGCGGCTTCGAGGTCTCGCTGGTGCCGGGCTACTCGGCGACGCGCGGCATGGGTTGGCTGGCCCGCGGCGGCCTGTCCGTCGAGGCGAACCTGCGCGGCGGCGGCGAGTTCGGGCCGGAGTGGCATTCGTCGGCGGTGAAGCTCAACCGCGGAAAGGTCCACGAGGATCACCGTGCGGTGCTGGAGGACATCGTCGCCCGCGGGTACGCGACGCCGGAGATGCTGGCCATCCGCGGCGGCTCCAACGGCGGCCTGCTGTCGGCGGTGGCGCTGACGTCGTATCCGGAGAAGCTCGGCGCGGTGGTCAGCCAGGTTCCGCTGGCGGACATGCTGCGGTACCACCGACTGTCCGCGGGCGCGTCGTGGATGGCCGAGTACGGCGATCCCGATGACGCGACCGAGGGCGCCGCGATCCGCAAGTGGTCGCCGGTGCAGCGCATCGCCCGGCGCGACGACCGCCCCTATCCCCCGGCGCTGGTGACCACGTCGACCCGCGACGACCGCGTCCACCCCGCCCACGCCCGCTCGCTGGCGTGGCTGCTGCGCGAGGCCGGCCAGCCCGTCGACTACCACGAGAACACCGAGGGCGGCCACGCCGGCGCGGCCGACAATTCCCAGGTCGCGCACATGGAGGCGCTGATCCACTCCTGGTTGTGGAGGACGCTGGGATGAACGAGGAGCAATTCGCCCCGAAGCTCGCGAACGCCTCGCTGACGATCAGCGTCGTGGCGATCATCGTGACGCTCGTCGGCCCCTTGTCCGGGCTGGTGACGCTGGGCAACCTGTTCATCCCCGTGGGCGTCGCGGGGATGGTGGCGATGATCCTCGCGGCGGTGTCCCGCCACTGGGTCCTCGTCGCGCTCGGCGCGATCACCGCCGTCTTCCCCTTGTTGACCCTGCTCGTGGTGTCCGAGGCGTTCGGATTCGTGTGATGCTCCCCCGCCGCTTTCGACGCCCGGCCGACCGGCTCGCGCGCGGGCGTCGCAAAGCACTCTTTTTCGCCCGCCCGAAGCCCGGACGGGCCCGCCCGTTTACAGTGAGTGGCGTGCAACCGACCAACGACTACACCGGCATCCCGTTCAACCTCGGCTTCCTGGTCGACCATTACGACCTGGACCTCGACTACCGCGTCGGCCCCAACCGCCTGAAGGCGACGGCCGTGCTGCACATCGAGGTCAACGCGTACATCGAGGGGCTGACGCTGGACTTCGCCGACGTCCTCGGCGTCGATTCCGTCGACGCGGACACCGACGTGCGCAACTCGGAACTCGGCGTCGCACGCTGGCGGCAGTCGGGGCGGAAGCTGCGCGTGACGTTCGACCGGATGCTCGAGCCGGAGGAGACGCTGAACCTGACGGTGCGGTACTCCGGCAATCCGGGCCCGGTGAAGTCGAAGTGGGGCGAGCTGGGGTGGGAGGAGCTGACCAACGGGTCGCTCATCGCGTCGCAGCCGATCGGCGCCGCCAGCTGGTTCCCGTGCGACGACGACCCGGAGACGAAGGCGCGCTACGACATCGCCGTGACCTGCGACGCGCCGTACACCGTCGTGGCCACCGGCCGCCCGTCGGCGCCGCAGAAGGTCGGCGGGTCGCGCCGCCGGTGGACGTTCACGTCCGCGGAGCCGATGGCGTCCTACCTGGTCACCATCCAGATCGGCCAGTACGTCCGCGTGGAGCTGCCGTGCGAGGTGGCGCCCGTCGTCGCCTACGCCCCGGCGCACCTGGTCCAACGCGTCAAGCACGACTTCCGCGACCAGGGGAAGATGCTCGAGCTCTACCGCGACCGCTTCGGCGAGTACCCCTTCCCCGACTACCGGGTGGTCATCGTCGAGGACAACCTGGAGATCCCCCTGGAGGCCCAGGGCCTGTCGATCTTCGGCGCCAACCATGCCGACGGCAAGGACACGTGGAATCGGCTGATCGCCCACGAGCTGTCGCACCAGTGGTTCGGCAATTCGGTGGGCCTGTCGCAGTGGCGCGACATCTGGCTCAACGAGGGTTTCGCCTGCTACTCCGAGTGGATCTGGGCCGAGGCCGCCGGCGGCCCGACGGCGGAGGAATCCGCGCGGGAGCATTACGACGAGCTCGCCGGCAAGCCCCAGGACCTGCGCATCGCCGACCCCGGGCCCGTCGACATGTTCGACGACCGCCTGTACAAGCGCGGCGCCATCACCGTCCACGCCCTGCGGCTGCTGCTCGGCGATGAGGCGTTCTTCGAGTTCGTGCGCGCGTGGACGACCAAGAACCGCCACTCGGTGGTCGACGCCGTCGATTTCCGCGCCCTGGCCAACCGGTTCTGCCGCGAGCGGGGCATCACCACCTCGCACCTGGACGCGATCTTCGACGCCTGGGTCGGCCGCGCCGAGCTGCCGCCCTTCCCCGTCGACCCGGCGGCGCGCCCGTGAAGTGGTTGACCCTGGCGACGCTCGTCGCCGCCGCCGGCAGTTTCGCCATCCTGTTCCTGTCGGCGTGGGGGCTGTCCACGGACGTCAA
>NZ_DURI01000182.1 GCF_012837295.1 Corynebacterium sp.
GACACCGGCGCCAAGTTCGTCGACCTCAAGGGCATCACCGCCGGCCACGGCACCTGCGACGCCGACAACTGGGTCGTCGGCATCATCGACGACAGCATCGGCGACTACAACCTGTTCGTCCACATGACCAACCACGGCGTCCAGACCGTCGGCCACCACATCGGCCGCGCCTAAGACGCACGTCCGAGGCGTACACCGCGCCCGGGGACCGACGACGCCCCGGACGCGCGCACGACGCGAAAGAACCCGCCATCCGAGAGGAAGGCGGGTTCTTCCCTTCTCAGGGCACGGCCCGGCCCGGCCGGGAGGCCGAAGGCCGGAGATGGCAGCCTAGCGGCGGTCCTCGAACCAGCCGGCCGCGAAGTAGGCGGTGGCGAAGAGGAGCGCGGCGAAGCGGCCGCTACTCCCCCTGCAGCGGGCCGAGCTCCTCGACGAGGACCTCCTGGACCACCTTCATGGCGGACAGCGCCGCGGGGGCGCCGCAGTAGCCGGCGGTGTGGATGACCGCCTCGGTGATCTCCTCGCGGGTCAGGCCGTTGCGCAGCCCTCCGCGGACGTGGCCGCGCAGCTCGCCCGTGGCGCGCAGCGCGACGAGCATGCCGATGTTGAGCAGGCTGCGGTCGCGCTTGCCCAACCCGTCGCGGGTCCACACCGACCCCCACACGGTTTCGGTGATGTGGCGCTGCAGGTCCTCGCCGTCGGTGCCGGCGTTGCGGTCGAGGGCGGAGTCGACGAAGTCGTCGCCCATCACCTCGCGGCGGACGCGGATGCCGGCGTCGAACCGCCCATCGTCAGTGCTGCCGGTGCCGCCGGAAACCTCGGAGTGCTGATCGGTCATGTGAATCCCGCTCCTTCTCGTCGTGCTCTCGTCTCGTGCCCTGATCTGCGCTGCCGAGTGGCCCGCTGTGCTGCGTCACGGGCATCGCCGGGCGACTGAGGTGCGTTCATTATCATCACAACCCGCCGCCCATTCCGTCCAAACACCCCGGAACGACCGTCAAATCTCGCAAACCCACCTCGAATGTCTTAACCCACCCGTTGCAGCAGGTGGGTTAAGACATTCGAGGTGGGTTAGCGGCCGACCGCCGGCGAGGGAGGCCGGGGCGAGAGCGGCGCGGCCCCATCAGCGCCGCGCCGCCTCACGGCCTCGCCGTTTAGGCGTCGAGCAGCCAGTCGTTGGGGCTGAACAGCTCGAAGTGGATGCGCGAGCGGTCGACGCCGCGCTCGGCCAGCTGGTCGCGGACGTGCTGCAGGAAACCATTGCCGCCGCAGATGTAGAACTCGGCGCCCTCGGGCAGCTCGACGCCGCCCTTGTCGGACAGGTCCATGAAGTCCGGCTCCAGCCAGCGCTTCTCGGTGCCGTTGGCCAGCGCCTCGACCGCCGCGGTGCGCTCCGCTGCGAGAACGTCGGCGGCCTCGGACCGGTCGGCGTGCACCGACAGCACCCGGCGCTGCGAGCCATTCGCGGCGAGGTAGTTGAGCATGCCGACCATGGGCGTCGCGCCGATGCCGGCGGACACCAGCACGACCGGCCCATCCGACTCGGTGTCGAGCACCAGATCACCGGCGGGCAGCGAAATCTCAATCTCGTCGCCGACGCGGACGTCGTCGCACAGCTTGTTGGACACCTCGCCGGCGGGCAGGCCGGCGACCTCATCCGCGCCGACGCGGCGCACGGCGAACTTCAGAACGCCGTCACCCGGCACGCCGACCAGGGAGTACTGGCGCAGCTGACCGGCGCCGTCGGCCATGGTCTGGCGCACGGAAATGTACTGCCCCGGGGTGAACCCCGGCAGCTCCTCCGCCTTGCCGCGCACGCCGAAGACCACGATGTCGTCGGACAGGTCCTCGCGGGAGACCACCTCGGCGGCGCGGAAAACGTCGCCGGGCGCGACGCCCGACTCGTCGTAAAGCTGCTTTTCGAAGTCCACCAGCACGCGCTGCATCTCCAGGTACACCGCATCCCACGCATCGCGGACGGCGCCCTGGAACACCTCGGGCGTCAGAACCTCCTCGATCGCGTCGAACAGGTGCTTGTGCACGATCGGGTACTGCTCCTCGACGATGCCGGTGGCCAGGTGCTTGTGGCCGATGCGGGCGAGCAGCTCCTCGGGGGCGGGGGCGTCGGGGTCGACGAGCGTGGCGGCGAAGGTCGCGACGGACGCGGCGAGCGCCTTCTGCTGCGCGCCCTGCTTCTGGTTGCCGCGGTTGAACGTGTCGGCGAGAAGCTCCGGGTGGGCGGTGAACATGCGGCGGTAGAAGTTCGGGGTGATGTCGCCGATGTTGGCGCCGACGACGGGCAGGGTCTGGCGGATGATGTCCGCCTGGTCGTCGGTGAGGCCGGTCTTCTTGACGTCGATGGTGGCCATGCGTGCTCCCTGTGGGGTGTCGTGGTCGGGGTCGTCGACCACGGTAGCACCTAATGCGCATCCTGATTGCGCATTATTTTTCGCGGGGGTGCCGGGACGGATTCAAACACCGAAAAACGGCAGGCCATAGCTTTGCGACGCCCACCCCCAAACCCATCGGCCGACACCCCGCCGGCGGCGGGGACGCTAACTCGCCGGAAGTCGGGCACTCAATGGCAGGGCCGTGCCTCCCCCGCGGGCGGGCACCAATTCTCCGACGGTGATCGGATCCAGGTGCGCGAAGAACGCCTCCTGCGCCCCGGCCAGCGCGCCGCGCAGCTTGCACGCCGGCAGCAGCGGGCAATTCGTGCCGACGCAGTCGACGACCTCCCCGCCCTCGAGCTCGCGCAGGATCTGCCCGACGGAACGCTCGCGTGCCCCATCGGCGAGGTAAATGCCCCCGTAACGGCCCTTGACCGCCGTGATCAGCTCCATCTCGACCAGTTTGGTCACCACCTTCGCCACATGGGCGCGCGATGCGTTCAGCTCGTCGGCCACCGCCCCCGCGGTGAACTTCCGGCCCGGCTCCCCCGCCGCCATGCGCATGATGATCCGGAGACTCAAGTCGGAGAACACCGTGAGCTGCATGACGGGCACAACCTTTCTTACGCGGACGGCGGGCGCTCCATCCCGGAGGAGCGCATTGGACGGGACATAAGATCTGCTACCCGGAGTCAAACCCACCGTTCGCCTCAGTCAAGTTTATCCGAACTTGAGCTGCGGAAATAGGGCCGGGGATGTCTAGTTGGTCACGTGACCATGATTCATGTCAAACGAACCGGCCGGGTATCCGAACCGATCATTCGTCACCTCCGCCCCTCCCGCCCCTGCGCTCGCGGCCATCGGCCCGCGGCCCGCGCAGCACGCAAACGGACGCCCCTCCCGCCGACGGCATGATGCCGACGGCGGGAGGGGCGTCCGGGACGCGTGTGGTGGACCCGGGCATTGCCCGGGTTCGGTGAGCGCGAACTACTTCTTGGTCTCGCGCTCCTTGATGCGGGCCTTCAGAGCGTCGAGCTCGTCCCACATCTCCTGCGGCATGCGGTCACCGAGGGACTTCAGCCACTCCTCGTTGTCCGCGAGGTCGCCCTGCCACTTCTCGGCCGGCGCCTTCAGAGCCTCCTTGACGTCCTCGATCGGGGTGTCCAGGCCGGTGAGGTCCAGGTCCTCGGCGCGGGCGGTGTGGCCCACGACGGTCTCCTTGGCGTCCACGCGACCCTCGATGCGATCGACGATCCACTTCAGCACGCGGGAGTTGTCGCCGAAGCCCGGCCACAGGAAGCGGCCGTCGGCACCGCGGCGGAACCAGTTGACCAGGAAGACGGACGGCAGCTTGTCGCCGCCCTTCTTGCCCATGTCGACCCAGTGCTGCAGGTAGTCGCCGACGTTGTAGCCGATGAACGGCAGCATGGCCATCGGGTCGTGGCGCAGCGAACCGACCTTCGCCTCGGCCGACGCGGCGGTCTGGCCGGACGCCAGGGTGGCGCCGATGAAGGTGGCGTGGTTCCAGGACAGCGCCTCGGTCACCAGCGGGACGGTGTCGGGGCGGCGGCCACCGAACAGGATGGCGTCCAGCGGGACACCCTTCCAGTCGTTGAACTCCGGAGCCGCGACCGGGCACTGGTCGATCGGGGTGCAGTAGCGGGAGTTCGGGTGGGAGGACAGCTCGTCGGACTCGGGGGTCCAGTCGTTGCCCTTCCAGTCGATGAGGTGCTCCGGCTTGCCCTCGAGGCCCTCCCACCAGATGTCGCCGTCATCGGTGAGCGCGACGTTGGTGAAGATGGAGTTGCCCTTCTCCAGCGTCTTCATCGCGTTCGGGTTCGAGTCGTAGTTGGTGCCCGGGGCGACGCCGAAGAAACCGTTCTCCGGGTTCACCGCGTACAGGCGGCCGTCCTCGCCGAACTTCAGCCACGCGATGTCGTCGCCGACGACCTCGGCCTTCCAGCCCTCGATGGTCGGGGTCAGCATCGCCAGGTTGGTCTTGCCGCAGGCCGACGGGAACGCGGCGGCGACGTAGTAGACCTTGTCCGACGGGTCGGTGAGCTTCAGGATGAGCATGTGCTCGGCCATCCAGCCCTCTTCCTTGGCCATGACCGAAGCGATGCGCAGCGCGTAGCACTTCTTGGCCAGGATGGCGTTGCCGCCGTAGCCGGAGCCGTAGGACCAGATTTCCTTGGTCTCGGGGAATTGGGTGATGTACTTGGTCTCGTTGCACGGCCAGGTCGAGTCTTCCTCGCCCTCGGCCAGCGGCGCGCCCACGGAGTGCAGGGCGTGGACGAAGTCGCCGTCCTTGCCGATCTTGTCCAGCGCCTCCTTGCCCATGCGGGTCATGATGCGCATCGACAGCACGACGTACTCCGAGTCGGTCAGCTGGACGCCCAGCTTCGGCGACGGGTCATCGATGGGGCCCATGCAGAACGGGACGACGAACATGGTGCGGCCCTTCATGGAACCGCGGTAATGCTCGGTCATCTCCTCCTTCATCTTGGCCGGGTCCGCCCAGTTGTTGGTCGGGCCGGCGTCCTCCTCCTTCTCGGAGCAGATGTAGGTGCGGGACTCGACGCGGGCGACGTCGGCCGGGTTGGAGCGCGCCAGGAAGGAGTTCGGGCGCTTCTCCTCGTTGAGCTTGATGAACGTGCCCTTGTCGACCAGGTCCTGGGACAAGCGATCCCACTCCTCCTGGGAGCCGTCGGCGAAGACGACCTTGTCCGGGGTGGTGAGCTCTGCGACCTCGGCGATCCAGCTGAGCAGCTCGGCGTTCTCGGTCGGGGCCTGACCCTGCAGACCCGGGATGGAAGGTGCGGACATCTGTACTCCTGACTATGGGTTTCGCGTCTCATTATCAGGCTACCGTTGGATTCCGAAACTTGCCGCCGACGAGCATGAGACGAACCCCACAGCGAGGGTTTCGGGAAAATTCACGCCCACCGGCCCCGTTCGCCCCGCTCCCATTCGTGCGCGCCCCAGGTGGACGGGCTTTCCCGCTTGTCGACGGAGTCGGCCCACACCCCCGAAGGGGTGCCCCCGGAACTTTTCGGCGTCGAATCCGATGCCGCCGCGGCCGTCCAGGTCTCGTACGTCCCGTCGAACAGGACCGTGGTGACGTGGTCGACCGTGCCGTCGCCGTCGACGTCGGAGTAAATGCTCAAACCGCGATCGTCGGCCAGCGTCACCGAATCGGCGATGCCGTCGCCGTCCCCGTCGCCTACGCCCGGGCCGAGATCGAACCACGCGCCGCCGATCTCCAGGATCATCCCGTCGGCGGCTCCCCCGGCTCCCCCGGCCCCGCCGGCGGCCAGTCCGTCGAGCCCGCAGGCCGACGCCGGTCCCTCGGCCGCGGCGCCGTCTCCGGCCCCGGCCCCGTTCCAGTTCCCGTTGCCGTTCCCGTCCCCGAACATCCCGTCCATCATCGTCTCCATTCTTCGGTCTCCTCGTCCTTCCCGGCTGCCACGGTCATTCGCGCAGGCACGCCGCTCATCCGCCGGTCTCCGCGCGCAGTGCCGCGGC
>NZ_DURI01000183.1 GCF_012837295.1 Corynebacterium sp.
CCTCGGGCCCCTCCCCCGCGCCCCCGGCGCCGCCGGGCACGTCGACGCGGATGACCTCGGCGGACGTGCCGAACCCGCGGGCCTGCGCCGCCGCGCGCTCGGCCACCTCCGCGGAACCTTCCTGGAGCCCGTGGTCGACGACGACGGCATGCACGCCACCCGGAAACTCCGCGGCGCACGCCGCGGTCAAAGCCAGCGAATCCGCTCCTCCCGACAACCCGACGACGACTCCGGCGGCGGGCGCTTGCGGGGAACGCGGGCCGTCGTCGAGCATGCCCCGCACGGCCCGGCGCGCCCGCAGGAACGCGGGGCTGCGGCGGGGCCAGAACGGGGCGTCGGTCATGCGCAACAGGCTAACGCAGGGACCGGATCGGCCGGTCCCGCTAGGCGCCGATCTCGCCGACGCCGACGCCGCCCTTGGCGATGCGGTCCATCGCCGTGAGCAGCACCCTCTCCTGCGTCAGCCGCGCGACGACCTGTACCGGCATGCCCGACACCGGCTCGACGACGACGCCCGCCGGGAAGCCCAGCAGGTTCCACACCGACACGAAGGGGGCGTAGCGCATGTTCGACGCCATGTTCACCGCCCACGGGCGCGAGTTCCACGGTCCGTCCGTCGGCGGCTCGGTGGCCAGGGCCGGGGTGATCAGGACGTTGTCCCCGGGCAGGAACTTCTCCATCTTCGACCGGGCGCGGATGACCTGCCGGTCGGAGATCGACCAGCGCAGAGACCGGCCGATGCGCGCATGGACGCGATTGCGCCACTCGAGGTGGTCGGGCAGGCCTTCGTCGCGCAGCGAATCGGCGACGCTGGCGGTCCAGCGCGCGAGCATCGGCAGCGGGTTGAGCGGGTACGGGGCCTTCTCCTCGCGCACCGGCAGCCCGGCGTCGGACAGCGTCCGCGCCGCCTGTCGCGCGGCTTCCTTCCACTCCGGCTTCGCGCCGAAGCCCGCCACCGGCGACGACAGGTCGAGCACGGCGCCGAAATCGGCGGGCAGCGGGGCGTCGACCGCGTCGACGTGGCCGCGGGTGAGCTCGCGCATGAGCAGCGTCAGATCGTCGTTGTCCTGCGCGATGACGCCCTGCACAGCCATGCCGTACCAATCGTTGCCGCCGCAGTGCCCGGGGACGATGCCGGGCGTGGCCTTGATCGTGGACAGGTTGCACGCCGCCGAGGGGATGCGCAGCGAGCCCATGCCGTCGTTGCCCTGCGCGAACGGCACCATGCCCGCCGCCACGGCCGCCGCGGCGCCGCCGGAAGACCCGCCGGGCGTGCGGCCCGGGCGGACGGGGTTGCGCGTGATGCGGCCCGGCACGTCGGTGGTGCCCCACGTGCAGAACTGCGGGTTCGCCGTCGTGCCCACGGAGATCGCGCCGGCCTCCTCCAGACGCCGGACGATCGGGTTGTCCCGCGACGTGTTCTGCTTCAGCGCGAAGGGCACGCCCGCCAGGCCGAGGTCCGACAGATCGGAACGCGCGCCCAGCTCGCGGGCCTGCGAGATCGCACGGTCCGCCCACACCTCGACGAACGCGTTGACGACCCCGTCGGCCGCCGCGATCCGGTCGAGGGAGTCGCGCACGGCCTCCTCCGGCGTCATCCGCCCGCCGCGCACCCGCGCGGCGATGTCCCGGACGGTGGGCTGGGTCAGCGGCTGGATCTGGTCCATCATCTCTCCTGGGCTATCGGCGTTTAGGGCCACCGTAGACCAGATCGTTTCCCCGCCGATTGCTTTTCGACGGATGCGCGCAGATCAGGCGGCGCCCGATCAAGAGAGGTCGCGGAGCTTCGCGGCGGTGGCGTCGGCGGCCGCGCGGGCGGGCAGCAGCGACGCGTCGTTGGAGAGCAGGACGAAGGTGAGCACGTCGCCGCCCTTGGTCGTCGTGTAGCCGGCCAGCGCGGAGGTGCCGTCGAGGGTGCCGGTCTTGGCGCGGACCCAGCCGGCGCCGCCGGAACCGCCGTAGCGGCCGGCGAGCGTCCCGGAGACGCCGCCGACCGGCATCGAGTCGAGCAGCGGGCGCAGTTCCACGGCCAGGTCGCGGCCGTC
>NZ_DURI01000184.1 GCF_012837295.1 Corynebacterium sp.
CCGCGCCGGTGGCGCCGCCGCCGTCTGGTACCAGATCTCCATGGTCCCGTTCACCGTCGCGATCCTGCGCTACGCCGCCGACGTCGACCGCGGCACGGCGGGCAGCCCGGACGAGATCGCGCTGCACGACCGCGCCCTGCAGGCGCTGGCGCTGCTGTGGATCATCTCCATCGGCATCGCGGTGTACGCCGTTCCCGCGTTGTAGCCGCCGTTCCGGCACCCCGGGTGGCCGTGATCTCCGTCTCGGTACGGGGGTTGCGGCCACTTTTTCATGGCTTTGTCCAGTGCTTTGCGACGGTTCCGCCGCACGTCGCAAAGCGAAAACGGACGAAACATTGCCGTCCGAACCGACGAGGGGGACGTGCCGGGGGGATGTCGCATGATTGCAGCCTGATAACGGTTTGAGAAATTGTCGCGGAACGGTAACGTTAGCGGCCACGTGCCCGATGAACCCATCGGAAAGTGCGCCCCATCCCGAATTTCCCGGGGTCCCCGCCGGCTACGCCGACGGGTGATCGCCGGATTGTTTCGCGGTGCGGCGGACACATAGGACGTCAACGAGGAGAAACATGAGCTTCACCGCAATCGCGCGCGGATGGAAGGCCAAGGTCGTGGCCGCGATGGTGGCGGTCGCCACCATCTTCGGCATGATGCAGTTCGCCGCGCCGGAGGAGGCCAACGCCCACCGCGGTTGGCTGCGCCCCGGCTGCAGCTGGGACACCTACAACTACTGGCTGCAGTACTGCCAGGTGTACTCCCACGCCATGGGCAAGGACATCACCGTCCAGATCCGCCCGGGCATCGCTCCCGGCAGCCCCGGCCTGTACCTGCTCGACGGCCTCCGCGCCCGCGACGACTGGTCCGAGTACGTCTGGACGGCTCACGCCCCGGCCCTGTTCGAGCACGACAACATCACGCTGGCCATGCCGGTCGGCGGCGAGGCGTCGTTCTACACCGACTGGAACGGCCCGGCGATCAACAGCAAGGGCGAGATCCGCAATTACAAGTGGGAGACGTTCCTGACCCAGGAGCTGCCGCACTACCTGGACGTCCACTTCCAGACCAGCCGCACCAACAACGCGGTCGCCGGTCTGTCCATGGGCGGTTCCGCCGCGATGTCGCTGGCCTACAACCACCGCGATCAGTTCCGCCAGGCCTCGGTCTTCTCCGGTTACTTCCAGGTCTCCAACCCGGTCATGTCCACCGCCATCGCCGGCGCGCAGATCGACCAGGGCTACGAGCCGACCGCGATGTGGGGCCCTCCGGGCATCCCGACCCCGGGTCACGTCCGCAACGATCCGTCGATGAACCTGGGCAAGCTGCAGGGTCTTCCGATGTTCATCACCTCGGCCAACGGCTACCCGTCGCACTGGTCCACCCCGGAGGCTCTGGCCGGCGCGCCGGCCGAGCTGCCGAACATCGGCATGGGCATCGCCCTGGAGGGTCTGTCCCGCGCCTCGACCATGGCGTTCGAGTCCCAGGCCCGCGCCGCCGGCCTGAACCCGACCATGCACTACAGCCCCGACGGCATCCACGCCTGGTCGCTGTGGAAGAACGACCTGGCCATGGCCCGCCCGCACATCAAGGCCGCCCTGGGCATCTAGTCCGGATGGCCTCCGCCGCCGGTTCGCCGTCGGCTCTCCGCCGGAGCTTTTTCCCGGTGTTTTCCACCGGTTCGTTTCCGCCGCCGTGCCACTCCTCGTGCGCGGCGGCGGAGCCGTTTCTTGGGGCAGGCGCCCCCATCCCGCCCGACTCGCCGAGTCTGGGCGGGTTCTCGCGTTCCCGGGGCGAAATCGCGATCTCGTCAGGTGTGCGGCCCCGGCCGGGCCCACGAGATCACGATCCAGCGCCTCGATCGCGATCTCGTCGGATGTGCAAACGGCGGATCGAGGCGAGTGAGCGCGTTTCGTGCCGAGGAGATGCCAACGCGACGTCGGTAAGCGCATCGTCCCAGGTCGTGATTTGCGGTGGCATCTCCTTGGCACGGGCCGCGCGCGGCGGAGGCCGGGAAGCAGTGAGGCGGGGGCTGAGGCGGGGTGCGGGGTGTGGCGAGGGACCCGGAAGCGTCGCTGCTGCGCGCGGGGGCTGGAACGGCGAGGGGTCCGGGGCGCGGGAGGGGTGAGAGGCGGTGAGATGGCGCCGCGGCGTCGATCGCGTGGTGTTTCCGCGCCCCAAACCCTAAAGTTGAACTTAAACCTGAGGTTTGTGGCGCGTCGCGCGGGAATCCGCGC
>NZ_DURI01000185.1 GCF_012837295.1 Corynebacterium sp.
CCGAGCTCGCCTCCCACGTGGAGCGCACGGGCGACTTCATCGGCCTGCACTTCTTCTCCCCGGTGGACAAGATGCAGCTGCTGGAGATCATCTCCGGCGACGAGACCGACCCGAAGACGCTGGCCGCGGCACTGGACTTCGCGGTGCAGATCCGCAAGATCCCGATCGTGGTCACCGACTCCCGCGGCTTCTACACCTCGCGCGTGATCGGCACCGTGATCAACGAGGCGATCCGCATGGTCGCCGAGGGTTACGAGCCCGCCACCGTGGAGGCCGCCGCCCGCCAGGCCGGCTACCCCGCCGCGCAGCTGCAGCTGGCCGACGAGCTCAACCTGAAGCTGATGCGCAAGATCAGCGAGGAAAACGAGGCCGCCGCCCGCGAACGCGGCGAGTCGCTCGACGACGGCGGCGTGTCCGCTCTGGTCAACCGCATGATCGACGAGTTCGAGCGTCCCGGCAAGCTCGAGGGCCGCGGTTTCTACGAGTACGCCGATGGCCGCCGCCAGGGCCTGTGGGATGGCCTGCGCACCGAGCTCGGCGCCGGTTCCATCGACGCCGACGACGTGGTCATGCAGGACCTCATCGACCGCATGCTGTTCATCGAGGCCGTGGAGACTCAGAAGTGCGTCGACGAGGGCGTGGTCCTCCACGACGCCGACGCCAACATCGGCTCCATCTTCGGCATCGGCTACCCGGCGTGGACCGGTGGCACGCGCCAGTTCATCAAGAACTACGACGGAGTCGCCGCCGATGGTTCCGAGCAGCGCGGCGTCTCCGGCTTCGTGTCCCGCGCCGAGGAGCTGGCCGAGAAGTACGGCGAGCGCTTCACCCCGCCGGCGTCGCTGAAGGGCTGACCAGCGAGTTAGATCGACGGACGCTTCCCCGGGGGACAAAAACGGGTTAATCGTCCGCCGGCATTTCCACCGAAACCGGCCATCCGCATCATCGCGGATGGCCGGTTTTCGCCGCTTCCGGCGCCGCCCACACTGCGGAGCAGGTTTTCACCCGTCCCCCCGCCGCCATTCACCCGCACACGGTAGACTCGCCCCACAAGCCCCATGTGCCTCTATGGCCACATGGTTCACACCAGTTCACGGCCTGGATCACGTCAGCCCCTGCTTTTCGACGCCCGCGTGGAATCCACGCACCTGCACGATGCAGTTCGTCGTAAAGCGAAAAGCGGGTGTGCAATTCACCCATCCGACTTTTATAACGGCTCGGCAACGATTAGGCTGTGAACGTTGTTGCGTGGCCGGAACGAGCCGGTCGCGTTCGTCGTCACCCACGAAGGCAGCTCAATGCGAATCCGTACAGTTCTGGCAACCCTCGCCGCGACCGCCGTCGCCGCCGTCACCCTGCCGATGGCCGCGCAGGCCGCGCCCGGCAACACCGTCGTCTTCGGCGACTCCCTGCCGGCCAACCCGACCGTCGGCGACTACCTCCACGGCAAGGCCAACCTGCCCATCCCGGGCGGCCGCAAGAACGACCTGAACTGCGGCACCGACTTCCTGTTCTCCAACGCCGTCGGCGAATCCAACGGCGGCAACGTCGCCGACTACACCTGCGCCGGCGCCTCCTTCCGCACCGGCGGCATGCGCATCATCGACCAGATCAACCGCGCCGCCGAGACCGGTGCGCTCGACGCCGGCACCCGCGAGGTCGTCATCCTCGCCGGCGGCAACGACACCTACCCGTACATCCTGAACGACCGCATGCCCATGCCGGAGATCCAGGAGAACCTCCGCGTCGCCGCCCGCGACGCCGTCAACCGCGCCAAGCAGGTCGCCCCCAACGCCC
>NZ_DURI01000186.1 GCF_012837295.1 Corynebacterium sp.
ACGATCGGCGAGCTGCGCATCCTGGAGGATCACGGCTTCACCATCGCCCGCCTGCGCCGCGGCGACGCCGACGTCGTCCCCGACAAGGACGATCGGCTGCAGCTGTCCGATCGCGTCCGCGTGGTCGCGCCGAAGCAGCGCATCGAGTCGATCCGGGCGTTCCTCGGAGACTCCGAGAAGTCCTTGGCCAGCCCGGATCTGCTGCCGCTTGCCCTTGGTCTGGCGCTGGGTCTGGCGCTGGGCGCGATCCCCATCCCCATGCCCGGCGGCGGCACCCTGTCGCTCGGATTCGGCGGCGGCCCCATCATCGCGGGCCTGGTGTTCGGCGCGCTGGGTCGCACGGGCCCGGTGCGGTGGCAGTTGCCGTACCACTCGACGAAGACTCTCGAGGCGTTCGGCATGGCGCTGTTCATGGCGGGCGTCGGCACCACCGCGGGTGCGGGCTTCCGGTCGGCGCTCACCGACCCGACGAGCTTCCTCTACATCGGGCTGGGGCTGGTGGTCACGCTGGTCAGCGCAATCGCGACGGTCGCCCTGCTCATGGCGTGGCGCAAGCTCACGTTCGACGAGTCCATCGGCGTCGCGGCCGGCATCACCACCAACCCGGCGGTCATCGCGTACCTGAACACGGCGTCCGGCACCGACCTCGCGGCCCGCGGCTACACCACCGTGTATCCGGTGGCGATGGTCGGCAAGATCGTCGCCGCGCAGGTGCTGATCATGATGCTGCTGTAGCTGTTTAGGCCGTTGATGCGGGTCAAGTTGGTTTAGCCGCGCCCCCGCGGGGCCGGGCTACTCCCAGTTCGACGCGGCGACCACGGCCGGATCGACGTCGAGGCCGGTCCAGGAAATGGCGAGCTCCTCGAGCGCCTCCTCCTGCTCCGTCTCGATGGCCTTGGCGCGGTAGAGCTCCAGCAACGCCAGGAAACGGCCGACGACCTCCATGGACACGCGGCACTCGGACGTCAGCTGCGAGAACGTCAGCCACGTTCCCTCTCCGGCCAGCCGCAGCGCGTCGAGGATGCGACCGGCCTGCTCCGGCACGGACACGGCGACCTGGTGGATGTGGCCGATGCCCACTTCCTCCGGCGGCTTCGGGCGCATGACGACGGCCGCGAACTCCGCGAACGACTGCGCGTCCATCCCCAACTCGACGGGAGGGAGCAGCCCCTCGAACCCCGGGTCGGGGCCCGTTGCACGCGGGTACCGGTGCGGGGCGACGCGGGCCCAATCGGCGAAGAGATCGGCGACCCGGCTGTAGGCGCGGTACTGCAGCAGGCGGGCGAACAGCAGGTCGCGGGCCTCGAGCAGCGCCAGATCCTCTTCGTCGTCGACGTCGCCGCGCGGCAGCAGGCGGGCGGTCTTCAGATCCAACAGCGTCGCGGCGACGACGAGGAACTCGGTGATCTCGTCCAGATCGTTCACCGCGTCGAGGCTGCGCGTGTACGCGATGAACTCGTCGGTCACCGCCGCCAACGCCACCTCGGTGACGTCCATCTTCTTGGACCCGATCAGCTGCAGCAAAAGGTCGAACGGGCCGGTGAAATTGGCCAGCGCCACCCGGAAGCCGGTGAGCTCCTCCTGGATTGCTTCGCCCGCCACGGCACCGGCGGGCACCGCTTCAGGGGCCACCGCGCCCGGATTCACCGGGCCGCCCGGCTCCCGCACCGGCTCGTCGGCAAGCAACGGCGAACCTCTACCCGCCGGTGCGCTCGATGACCTCGCGCGCCAAGTTGCGGTACTGGTCGGCGCCCGGGGACTTCGGGGCCCAGCGGGTGATCGGCTCGCCGGCCACGGAGGTCTCGGGGAACCGCACGGTGCGGGTGATCACCGTGTCGAAGACGGTGTCGCCGAAGACCTCGATGAGCCGCTCCATCACCTCGCGGGCGTGGAGGGTCCGGCGGTCGAACATGGTCACCAGGATGCCCAGGACCTCGAGGTCGAAGTTCAGGCGATCGCGAACCTTGCCCACCGTGTCCGTGAGCAGCGCCAGGCCGCGCAGCGAGAAGTACTCGCACTCCATGGGGATGATCACGCCCTGCGCGATGGTCAGCGCATTGACGGTGAGCAGGCCCAGCGACGGCTGGCAGTCGACGATGATGAAGTCGTAGTCGCGGCGCACCGGACGCAGAGCGCGGCCCAGCGCCTGCTCGCGGCCGACCTCGTTGACCAGCTGGATCTCCGCGGCCGACAGATCGATGTTCGCCGGCACCAGGTCCAGGCCCGGCACTGAGGTGTGGTGGATGGCGTCACGGACGTCGGTGTCCGAATCGATGATCAGGTTGTAGACCGTCAGATCCAGGTCCTCGTGCGGGATGCCCAGGCCCGCGGACAGGGCGCCCTGCGGGTCGAGGTCGACGAGCAGCACCTTGCGCCCGAACTCCGCCAGCGCGGCGCCCATGTTGATGGTCGACGTGGTCTTGCCGACGCCGCCCTTCTGGTTGCACATCGCCAGAATCGTCGCGGGCCCGTGGGACTCCAGGGGCTTCGGCTCCGGCAGCTCGCGCAGCGGACGGCCGGTGAGGCCCACCTGCATGCCCTCGGCGTCGAACAAGCCCGACTCAGCCACCGTCAACCCTTCTTCCTTGACATTTCGCACGCACCGCGCGAACCACCGCGGATCGGCGCACCATTGCGTCGGCGGTGCCGATCATCGCCGGGAGCGGACGCCCCCTCTCGCGACCACTGTACCGGCGCTCACCGCGCCCGCGGGTGAGCACCCGCCCAAACCCTGCGGAGATTATCCGCCGTGACCATCGTGTAGATCTGCGTCGTGGTCACCGACGCGTGCCCCAGCAGCTCCTGCACGGACCGGACGTCGACGCCGCCCTCCAGGAGATGCGTGGCGAAACTGTGCCGCAGCGTGTGCGGCGACACCCTCCCGGCCAGCCCGGCGCGCTCCGCCACCGACGCGAGAATGTTCGCCGCGGACTGACGCGACATCCGCCGGCCCAGCGAGTTGATCAGCAGCGCCGGCCCGGAATTCGCCCGCGCCCACCCGGGGCGCCCGCGCACCAGCCACGCGTCGACGGCCTCGATCGCCGGCCCGCCCACTGGAACGATGCGCTCCTTGCCGCCCTTGCCGCGCAGCAGCACCAGGCGCTCCTCGCGGTCGAGGTCGTCGATGTCCAGGCCCGTCACCTCGGACACGCGCGCGCCGGTCGAGTACAGCAGCTCCACCAGCGCCCGGTCGCGGACGTCGGCGATCTCCGCGGCCTCCCCGACGGGGATCGCGTCGATGAGGCGCGTGACCTCCTCGACCCGCAGCGCCTTCGGCAGCGAACTGCCGCGCTTGGGCGGGGCCACCGCGGCCGCCACGTCCGCGTCGACGTCGCCCTCGCCGAGCGCGAACTTGTGCAGCCCGCGCACCGCCGACAGCGCCCGCGACACCGACGACGCCGCCATGGGCGGCTGCCCGGCGTCGGCGTCGCCGCGCGACAGGTGCGCCACGAAGGCGCCCACGTCAGCCTCGGTGACTCCGCGCAGATCCCCGCGGCCCAGCCCGTCCAGGTAGTCCAGGTACTTCGCCAGGTCGCGCCGGTACGCGCCCAGCGTGTTCGTCGATGCCCCGCGCTCCACGGCGAGGTGGTCGAAGAACGCCTCCGCCACGGCGCGCGCGCCGCTGGCGGTCGGCCGGTCAGTTGTCGTCATCCGCCCCCGCTTCCGGGACCCGCTTCAGGTCCGCGTCCGGGCCCAGCGCCGCCGCGCGGCGGGCCGCGAGCCGGGTGGGGCGGATCGCGAACGGTTCGCCTGCTTGACGACGCTCCCGCCCCTCCGTCAGAGTCACGTGCGCGGCCAGAATGCCCGCGACGGCGATGGCGTTGACGACCTCCCCGCGCAGCACCATGTCCGCGGCCTCGGCGAGGTCGACCCACGACTCGGTCATGTCGGCCTCCTCGTCCTCGGGTTCGGGGCGGTCGGCGTCGGAAAGCCCCTCGGCCAGGTACACGCGCACGGTCTCCTCCGCGAAGCCCGGCGAGGTGAAGATGTCCGTGAGCACCGACCAGCGCTCCGCGGCGACGCCGGCCTCTTCCGCGAGCTCGCGGCGCGCGGCGACGAGCGGATCCTCGTCGGCGACGTCGAGGATGCCGGCGGGCAGCTCGACCAGGCGGTCCTGCGCCGTCTGGCGCCACTGGCGCAGCAGGCAAATGCGGCCGTCATCGTCCAGCGCCACCACCGCCACCGCACCGAAGTGCTCCACGATCTCGCGGGCCGCGATCCGGCCGCCCGGCATGCGCACCCGGTCCCGGCGCAGCGCGATGATGGGCGCCTCGACGAGGATCTCGGAATCGACGACGTCGAAGGAATGGGAACCGGCGGCGGAATTCGAGGATGTCATAACTACGTGCCTACCCCTGCGCCGCGGATTCCGCGAACTCCCGCGGCGCCGAGTTCTCGTTCGCGTCCTCGCCCGTGCCCTCGCTCTCGCCCAGCGCCGCGCCGATCATCCCCGCGAACAGCGGGTGCGGGTTCGTCGGGCGGGACTTGTACTCGGGGTGGGCCTGGGTGGCCACGAAGAACGGATGCTCGTCGCGCGGGTACTCGACGAACTCCACGAGCCGCCCGTCCGGCGACGTGCCGGAAATGACCAGGCCCGCTGACTCGATGGCGTCGCGGTAGGCGTTGTTGACCTCGTAGCGGTGGCGGTGGCGCTCCGACACCTCCGTGGCGCCGTACGCGTCGGCGACGACCGAACCCTCCAGCAGCGTCGCCGGATACGCGCCCAACCGCATCGACCCGCCGAGATCCGCCTCGCCCGACACCGCCGCCATCTGCTCCTCCATCGTCGCGATCACCGGCGACGGCGTGGCCTCGTCGAACTCCGTCGATGACGCGTCGGGCACGCCGCCGCGCCGCGCCGCCTCCAGCACCGCGCACTGCATGCCCAGGCACAGCCCCAACAGCGGGATCCGGTGTTCGCGGCAATGGGCGATCGCGCCGATCTTGCCCTCGATGCCGCGCACGCCGAAGCCGCCGGGCACGACGACCGCGTCGACCCCGGCCAAATGCTCCGCCGCACCCTCCGGCGTCTCGCACAGGTCGGAGGCCACCCACTTCACCGCCGCCTTCGCGCCATGGGCGAAACCGCCGGCCCGGATGGCCTCGGCCACCGACAGGTACGCGTCCGGCAGATCCACGTACTTGCCCACCAGCGCCACGGTCACCTCGTGCTCAGGCTCGTGCACCTTTTCCAGCAACCCGCCCCACAGGTCCCAGTCCATGTCGCGGAACGGCAGCCCCAACCGGCGCACGATGAACGTGTCCAGGTGCTCGTCGTGAAGTACCTTCGGAATGTCGTAGATGCTCGCCGCATCCGGGCACGACACGACGCCCTCCAGGTCGACGTCGCACATCAGCGCGATCTTGCGCTTCAGGCCATCCGGCACCACGCGGTCGCAGCGCAGCACCACCGAATCCGGCACCAGGCCGATCGAGCGCAGCTCCGCGACGGAATGCTGCGTCGGCTTCGTCTTCAACTCCCCCGACGGGCCCAGGTACGGCACCAGCGACACGTGCAGGTAGTGGATGTTTTCGCGTCCGACGTCGTGGCGCACCTGGCGCGCGGCCTCGAGGAAGGGCTGCGACTCGATGTCGCCGACCGTGCCGCCGATCTCGGTGATCACCACGTCCGGGCGCAGGCCGTCGGCGCCTGGCCGGTCCATGCCGACGATCCGCGACTTGATCTCGTCCGTGATGTGCGGGATGACCTGCACCGTCTCCCCGAGGAATTCGCCGCGCCGCTCCTTCGCGATCACCGACGAGTACACCTTGCCCGTGGTCACGTTCGCCCCGCCGTACAGGTCGCGGTCGAGGAAACGCTCGTAATGGCCCAGGTCCAGGTCGGTTTCCGCACCGTCCTCGGTGACGAACACCTCGCCGTGCTGGAACGGGTTCATCGTCCCGGGGTCGACGTTGAGGTACGGGTCCAGCTTCTGCATGGTCACGCGCAGCCCGCGCGACGTCAGCAGCCGCCCCAGGCTCGCCGCCGTCAGGCCCTTGCCCAACGACGACGCCACGCCCCCTGTGACGATGATGTACTTCGTCACGTGTTCGCCATGTCGCCCGTTCGCCATGCCAATCATCTCCCGCGTATCGCTCGGGCGGCGGGCCCCATCGGGGGCCGCGCCGCAGGCCGTCTCGTGCCGACCACGGGATTTCAGGCTAAGCGGGCGCCGGGCTCACGGGAAGCGAAAACACATGCTTGACGACGCTTTTCGCGCCTCATCACACCGCGTCCGCCAGATTCAACGGCCGGGTAATGGGCGCGAAACACGGCGGTAACACGCCGCGCCGGGCGGCTGGGCGCCCACCTCCCCGCGCGAATTCGACAAATGCAGCCACGCGATTTCAGCTCCTGGGCTTTTACCGACGTTCACCCGGCCAATGGCTGCAATTGTCGACCAAGGGGCGTGCGACGGACGGGTCGGGGACACGCGACGGGACGGAAAACACCCCGCTGCGGGCCCGCGAACGAGCAACTCATCCCCTGCGGTCAGGTGGGTGAGCAACTGGTCGGCGGTCGGCTCCGATATGGCCGACTACTCCGCGGCGGGGGTTTCCTCGGCCGGAGCCTCCGTTGCGGGAGCCTCTTCGGCCGGAGTTTCTTCCGCGGGGGTCCCCTGAGCGGGCGACTCTTCGGCCGGAGCGTCCTCGGCGGCGGGAGCGCCGGAGCCCTTGGCCTCGACGATCGCGCGGACCACGCCGACGCGGCCGGCGATGTCGCCGACGGCGGCCTGGGTCTTCACGGAACCGGCGGTCTCCGAGGCGTTCAACACCTCGATGACGCCGCCGTCGCGGTTCGACTCCGGCTCCCCGGCCACGACGACCGTGCCGTCGGCGGACAGCGCCTCGGCGAAGTCGGCGAGAATGCGCGACCCGACGGACCCATCATCGTCGCCATCGGGACCGGTGCCCGACCCCGTGACGATGACGATGGCCGCGGTCGGCCGCATCGTCCCGTCCTCGTACTCGATGAAACCTGCGTCGCGCAGCGACCCCAGCAGCAGCCGACGGTCGGCGATCGACGCGCGCTCTTCGGCATCCTCGCCGACCAGCAGCGCCGGCGACAGCGCCTGGCCGGCCTGATATCCCGGGTCGCGGCGATCGACGTCGAGCTCCGTGCCCGAGGGCAACGCGCTGGTGACCACGTCCTTGAGCTCGTCGGCGCCCTCGGCCGATTGGAACTTCTCTGTCAGGCCCATGCGGGTGACCGCCGGCGCACCGGCATCGCCCAGCAGCGTCTCCATGGCGTCCACGGACTCCGCCTCGGCGTCCGGGGTGGTCACGAGCAACACCGGGACGTCGTCAAGCGAACCTGCGACGACCTGCGCCGACAAGTCCTCCACGACGCCGTTGGCCACATCCGCGCGGGTGTTCGCGGCATCCCGCTCGACGATGGCGGCGTCGCGTTCCTGGGCGGCCCGCTCGCCACCCCACTCGATGCCGCCCTCCGGCGCCAGCACGTAGGCCCCCAGGGCCGTGCCCGCCGCCACGCCCAGCGCCGCGCCCGTGATGCCGGCGCTCCACGCGCCCGACCGCTTCTTCGCCATCGTCTCTCCCCCGGACTACTTGAACAGGCCCTGGAACCACAGGGCAATGGAATTCCACGTGTCGACAAGATTCTCTCCCACCGACCCATCGCCCGCCGTGCCCGCGATGGCGATGATGACCGCCAGCGCCACGATGATCGCCAGCAGCGCCCACATGAAGCGCAGGCCGCCGCCCTCGACCCGGTACAGATCCGCCACGACGTCGCCGTTGACCAGCTTGTCGCCCGCCTTCAGACGGCTGAGCAGCGCCGACGGCAGAGACTGCTGATCCGCGCCCGCGTAGACGTCGCCCTGGTCCAGCGAGGACCCGGCGGTGACGATCATCGTCGCGCCATGGTGGTCGGCGAGCACCAGCGCCAGGTCCGTCGCCGAATCCGACAACGCCGGGAACGTCATCGCGCCGATGCCCAGATCCTGGATGTGCTCCAGGCCCTGCGCGTGGCCGTCCGGGTCGGCCGGGAGAATGACCCGGGCCCCGGAGCGCAGCGTGTCCGCGCCGATGCCCGACGGGTCGCCGATGATCAGATCCGGTTCGTAACCCTGCGCCACCAGCGCGTCGGCGCCCGCGTCGACGCCGATGAGCACAGGGTCGAACTCGCGGATGAAGCCCTTGAGGTTCTTCAGCGTCGCCTCGTGGCCCGCGCCGCCGCTGACGATGAGCGCCTTGCGGCCGTCCAGGTCCGTCTCGACGTCCGGGATGCCCAGGCCGTCGACGTACAGCGGCGATTCCGTCGCCGCGAACTCGACGAAGTTGCCGGAGAACGCCTCGAGCCGGTCGACCATGCCCGTCCGCGCCTCGTCGAAGTCGGACGAGATCTTGTCCATGGACACCTCGTCGCCGGCCGCCACGCGGCGGTCGCCGAGGTACAGCTTGCCCTCGTGGAGACGGTGGACCTTGCCGTCGCGGAGCTTCGACGACTCCGACAGCTGCGCGTTCTCCACGAGCACCACGTCGGCGTCGATGAGCATCTGCGGCCCGAAGTTGGGCACCGCGCCGGTGGTGAACGCACCGGTGTTGACCACGGCCTTCGCCTTGGCGTCGATGACGCGCTGGGCGAGGACGCGGGAGATGTCGGGCGCGTCGATGACGACGATGTCGCCTTCGGCGAGCTTGTTCAGCGCACGGTCGGAGCGCAGGCAATCGCGGACGGTGCCCGTGATGCCGGGTTCGTCGGCGGTCTTCTTCGAGAACAGACTCATGGGCCACAGTCTGCCGCCGGGCGCGGCAAGTTCGGTGGAGGCGCGCCGGGGCCTGTGAACGCGCCGCGCCTATTTCCTCCGGTCGGCCTGCGCCTTCTCCAGCAGGTCGGTGGCGTGGGCGCGACCGGATTCGGTGCCGTCGAGGCCGGCCATCATCCGCGCGAGCTCCTCGATCCGGCGGTCCCGGTCCAGCGCCCCGACGCCGGAGACGACGCCATCCTCGGCGACGTCCTTGGCCACGTGCAGGTGGGTGTCGGCGTAGGCGGCGACCTGCGGCAAGTGCGTGACGACGATGACCTGGTTCCGCTCGGCCAATCGTGCCAGGCGACGCCCGATCTCGACCGCCGCCCTGCCGCCGACGCCGGCGTCGACCTCGTCGAACACCAGGGTGCGGCCGCCGTCGCCCTCGGCGAGGACGACTTCCAGGGCCAGCATGACGCGCGAGAGCTCGCCGCCGGAGGCGCTGCCGGCCAGCGGGCGGGGTTCGGCGCCCTTGTGCGCGGAAAGCAGGAAGGAGACGTCGTCGGCGCCGGAGGGGCCGAAGGACCCGGCCTCCGAGACCTCCACGACCAGCGAGGTCATGGGCATGGCCAGACCCTTGAGTTCGGCGGTGACGCGCTCGCCGAGCTCCGCGGCCAGTGCGGTGCGGATCTTCGTCAGCTTCTTCGCGGCGGCGCGGACCTTCTTTTCCAGCGCGGCGACGTCGGCGGCCAGCTTCTCCAGCGCCTCGCCGGAAACGTCGAGAGTGCCCAGCTTCCGGCGGGCCTTGTCGCGCCAGGCCAGCACGCCGTCGATGTCGGGGGCGTACTTGCGGGTGAGATTGCGGATCTCCGCCTGGCGGGCCAGCAGCCCGTCGAGGGACTCGGTTTCCTCCGGCAGCGATTCCAAGAACGCGCCCAGGCCAGCGGAGACGTCGGTGAGCCCGCTGGTGATCTCCCCGATGCGCTCGGCCAGATCGGTCAGCTCCGAGTCGCCGGAGGCGGCCAGCGCATGCTGCGCGCGGCCCAGCAGATCGGCGGCGCCCTCCTCGTCGTCGGCGCCCAGACCGCCGGCCGCGGCGCCGATCGCACCCGGGCC
>NZ_DURI01000187.1 GCF_012837295.1 Corynebacterium sp.
CGTCCCGCGGCTAGGGGAGCACCGGCGCCTCGCAGCTCGGGAGCGCCGGCGCGGCCCGGCTCCGGAGCCCACCCCCGGAGTGGGGCAGGAGCCGACGGAGCGGCGGCCTGACCCGCGAGCGGTTTTCCGCGCGGGGCCCGGCTTTCCCAACCGGCCCGGCACCCGTTCGCATCCGTTCGGAAATGTCGCCCTTTTCCGCCCGGCCCCTTCCGACCCCGGTGCCCGCGCACCTGGGTCGGATGCGTCACAATGGTCGGGTGAACGATCAGGAATTCAAGAACAAGGACGCCGCCGGCAACCGTCTGCCCACCGTGGGCGAGGTCATTTCGCGGACCACCGACCACGAGCCCGATGAGCTGGGGCACTGGGGGCAGTGGGGCGGCACCTACATCCCCGAGGCCCTGATGTCCGTCATCGGCGAGGTGACCGAGGGCTACGCCAAGGCCCGCACGGACGCGGCGTTCCTCGAGGAGCTCGACCGCCTCCAGCGCGATTACACCGGCCGCCCGTCGCCGCTCTACCCGGCGGCGAAGTTCGGCGAAATGATCGGCGCGAAGGTGTGGCTCAAGCGCGAGGACCTGAACCACACCGGCAGCCACAAGATCAACAACGTGCTCGGCCAGGTGCTGTTGGCCAAGAACATGGGCAAGACCAAGATCATCGCGGAGACCGGCGCCGGCCAGCACGGCGTGGCCACCGCGACGGCGTGTGCGCTGCTCGGCTTGGAGTGCCGCATCTACATGGGCGCGGTCGACGCGGAGCGCCAGGCGCTCAACATCGCCCGCATGCGCCTGCTGGGCGCCGAGGTCATCGAGGTGCAGATCGGTTCGCGCACCCTCAAGGACGCGATCAACGAGGCCATGCGCTTCTGGGTCGCCAACGCGGACGACACCTATTACTGCTTCGGCACGGCCGCCGGCCCGCACCCGTTCCCGGCGATGGTGCGCGATTTCCAGCGCGTCATCGGCGCCGAGGCGCGCCAGCAGATCCTCGCCGCCACCGGAGCCCTGCCCGACGCCGCCATCGCGTGCGTGGGCGGCGGCTCCAACGCCATCGGCCTGTTCCACCACTTCATCGGCGACGAGTCGGTCCGCCTCATCGGCGCCGAGGCCGCGGGCGATGGCGTGGAGACCGGCCGCCACGCCGCCCCGATTTCCGCGGGCGGCAACCCGGGCGTCTTCCAGGGCTCCTTCGCGGCGCTGATGCAGGACGAGGACGGCCAGATCATCGAGTCCCACTCGATCTCCGCCGGCCTCGATTACCCGGGCGTCGGCCCGGAGCACTCCAAGCTCGCCGACGCCGGCCGCGCGGAGTACGTCCCCATCACCGACGCCCAGGCCATGGACGCCTTCCGCGACCTCTCCCGTTCGGAGGGCATCATCCCGGCCATCGAGTCCGCGCACGCGGTCGCGGCGGCGAGGGTCGTCGCAAAGCAGCTTCACGACGACCTCGGCCGCGAGCCGGTTCTCATCGTCAACATCTCCGGCCGCGGCGACAAGGACGTGGACACCGCCGCACGCTGGTTCGACCTGCACCCGGAGACCATCCGCACGCCCGCGGAGACCACCGGCCCGGAGTCGGCCGACCATGAGCTCAGCGACGAAATGAACGACGCAGAGAAGAAGGAGCAGGGCAAGTGAGCCTCGCAGACGTTTTCGCCACGGTCCGCGCCGAGGACCGCGCGGCCTTCATCGCCTACCTGCCCGCCGGGTACCCGACGGTCGAGGGGTCGATCGACAACATCAACGCCGTCGTCGCCGCCGGCGCCGACGTCATCGAGGTCGGCCTGCCGTACTCCGACCCGATGATGGACGGCCCGACCATCCAGGAGGCCGCCGACATCGCGCTCGACGCGGGCTTCCGCATCAAGGACCTCTTCCACGTCGTCCGCGAGGTCACCGCCGCCGGCGGCAACTGCGTGACCATGACGTACTGGAACCCGATCCTCCAGTACGGCCCCGAGAAGTTCGCCGAGGACTTCGCCGCCGCCGGCGGCCTGGGCGCCATCATCCCGGACCTCATCCCCGAAGAGGCCGGCCGCTGGCTCGCCGCCGCGGAGAAGCACGGCCTGGACACGATCTTCCTGGTCGCGCCGTCGTCGTCGAACGAGCGCATCGCGCTGACCGCCGGCGCCTCGGGCGGCTTCGTCTACGCCACCAGCCACATGGGCGTCACCGGCGCCCAGAAGGCCGTCGACTCCGCCGCCGGCGTCCTGGTGTCCCGCACCCGCGAGTACACCGACCTGCCCGTGTGCGTGGGCCTCGGCGTGTCCAACGGCGAGCAGGCCCAGGAAATCGCCGACTTCGCCGACGGCGTCATCGTCGGCTCGGCCCTGATCAAGGCCGCGACCGCGGGCCGCGACGACCTCGTCGCCCTGGCCTCCGAACTGGCCGCCGGCGTGCGCGCGGGCAACCGGGAAAGCGCGGGGGCCGCCGAGTGATCGTCGACCTGCTGGCCAACATCCCCTCGCCCCCGCAAGGGGTGTGGCAGCTGGGCCCGATTCCGCTGCGCGGCTACGCGCTGTCCATCCTCGCGGGCATCGTCATCGCCGTGCTGTGGGCCAAGCGCCGCTACGCCGACCGCGGCGGCGACCCCGAGATAGTCCTCGACGTCGCCATCTTCGCCATCCCGGCCGGCATCATCGGCGGCCGCATCTATCACGTGCTCACCGACTGGCCGAAGTACTTCGGCGAGGGCGGCAACCCGGCGCAGGCGTTCAACATC
>NZ_DURI01000188.1 GCF_012837295.1 Corynebacterium sp.
CTCCACGAGATCGCGATCTCGTCGGACGTGCGGCGACGAGTCAGTCGCGGCCGCGGAGCTTGTCGATCTGCCGGCGCTCGCGCTTGGTGGGGCGGCCGGCGCCCCGGTCGCGGACCGGCAGCGCGGCGTACATCTCGCGCGGCGGCGGAGCGGGCGTCTTGTCCACGTAGCAGGTCTTCGCCACCGGGGCGCCGACCCGCTTGGCGATCGTGCGCGTGACCTCGACGATCGTCTCGCGGTGGTTCGCCCACACGCGGATCTCGTCGCCCGGCACGACCTGCTGGGCGGGCTTGACGGCGGTGCCGTTGATTTTCACGTGCCCGCCGCGGCACGCGTCGGCGGCCTGCGAGCGGGTCTTGAGCAGCCGCACCGCCCACAGCCACGCGTCGACGCGCACGGGCTTGGAGTCGTCGACGTGGTTCATGGTGATCGGGCTCTTCGGGGTCGGGTCGGGTCCGGTCGGTTCAGGCCTTCAAGCCGGGGTGCGCCGCTACGCGTTGTCGCGGTGGTTGACGATCTTCTGGACCTTCTGCCAGTTGATGAAACCGCCGGCGACGCCGATGACCGTCAGGATGATGAACAGCGGCAACGACGACGCGAGAAGGCCGATGGCCACGCCGGCGACGACGCCGCCACCGGTCCACACGACGGCGTTGCGGCTGTACCGGCGCACCGCGTCCTTGCGCTGCTGGATCGGATTGGAGTGGTACGGCTGAAGGCTGCTCATGGGGGACATCTTAGGCAGATCACTCGCCGGTGTAGGTGCCGGGGCGCTTCTCCATGAATGCGTCGAGGGCTTCGCGGTGGTCGCGGGAATGGTGTGCCAGGGCCTGCATCGCCGACGACAGCTCGAGCACGCCCGCCAGCGACTGGTGCTGGGACTCGCGCAGCAGCTTCTTCGCCATGCGCACGGCGTTGGGCGGATTCTTGGCGACGCGGCCGGCCAGGGCGCGGGCGGCGTCGAGAAGCTCATCCGGCTCGACGACCTCGTTGACCATGCCCCACTCCAGCGCCTTCTCGGCGGTGACGCGGTCGCCGGTCAGCGCCATTTCGGCGGCGCGGGCGGGCCCGAGGGTCTTGGTCAGCAACCACGCCCCGCCGTCGCCCGGAATGATGCCCAGGCCGACGAAGCTCTCGGAGAACCACGCCTTCGTCGAGGCCACCCGCATGTCGCACATGAGGGTGACGTCGCAGCCGGCGCCGACCGCCGGGCCGTTGACGGCGGCGATGACGGGCACCTCGCAGTTGTACAGCGACAGCGGAATGCGCTGGATCCCGGACCGGTAGGACTGGCGGATCTGGTGTGGGGCACCGCCGAACATCCCGGAGCGGTCGACCATGTCCTTGACGTTGCCGCCGGCGGAGAACGCCGGGCCGGCGCCGGTGAAGATGACGGCCCGCACGTCGAGGTCCGCGTTGACCCGGTCGACGTTGGCCACGATCGCGTCGATGACGTCCGGCGAGGAGATCGGGTTGCGGATCTCCGGCAGGTTGATCGTCCACGTCTCCACGTGCCCGTCGCGGTCGACGAGCAGCACGTCCTGGGTCATGGTTCCTCCACGTTCGTCCACGTCCACGGGCATTGCGCCCCTTCGGTGACCCAGGTTACAGACGATTCACGCCGGCGCTTCCGTCCACGTCTCCCCCGCTTCACCCGACGTCAGCGCGCCGTGCGTGATCGCCTGCAGCACGCCGTCGAGGCGGTCGGCGCCTCCGGGTTCGACTTCCACGAGATGCTTTGCGACGGTTCCCCATTCGGTGTCGGAGATGACGAAGCCACGGGCGCGCAGTTCGGCCTCTACCCGGCCGGCGTCGGCGGCGTCGACCTCGACGGACCGGATCTCGCGGCGCACCCGCTTCGCGCGCGGCACGTCGGCGAGGCACTCGGACACGGCGTCGGAGTAGGCGCGGACGAGCCCGCCGGTGCCGAGCTTCACGCCGCCGAAATACCGGATTACCACGGCGGCGACGTCGGTGAGCCCCGAGCCGACGAGCACGTCGAGCATGGGGCGGCCCGCGGTGCCCGAGGGCTCGCCGTCATCCGAGGACCGCTCGACGCGGTTGGCCCCGGGCACCTCGTGGATGTACGCCGAGCAGTGGTGGCGGGCATCGGGGTACTCGGACTTCGCCATGGCGATGAGGTCGCGGGCTTCCCCGCCGTCGTCGGCACGCCCGATCCACGTGATGAAGCGCGAACGCTTGATCTCGATTTCCCCGGTGGTCAGGGAACCGCGGGCCGGGACGATGAGGGACGACATGGCCACATTGTCGCACTCGCCCGCGCGACAGCCGGGCCCGGCCTCTGCCGTGAACGTGGCAAACCCCTACCATCGGTGACATGAGCAACTACCGCGTCTGGGCCCCGTACGCCGCCGAAGTGGAGCTGTTGACGGGTGATCCGTCGGCACCCGAGCACCACACGATGACAGCCTGCGAGGACGGACCGGACGGTTGGTTCGAGGCAGACAAGGCGATGGAGGTCGGCGAGCGCTACGCCTTCCGGCTGCGCGCCACCGCCGGCCACGGCGCCCCGCAGGAGGACGACTCGGCCGAGGCCGCCGACTCCGCCGCCGAGTCCGGGGACGCCGCCGCAGCCGATCCCCGCGTCGGCGACTGGACCATCCCGCTGCCCGACCCTCGCTCGCGCCGCCAGCCCGACGGCCCCCACGGCTTCTCCGAGGTCGTCGACCTGGGCGCCCACGATTGGCGGGCGAAGGACTGGACCGGCCGCATCCTCCCCGGCGGATTGATCTACGAGCTGCACGTGGGCACCTACGCCGAATCGGGTGATTTCGCGGGCGTCGAAAAGCGGCTGGACCACCTGGTGGACCTGGGCGTGACGCACGTGGAGCTGATGCCGGTCCAGCCGTTCGGCGGCGACCGCAACTGGGGCTACGACGGCGTGAGCTGGCACGCGGTCCACGAGGGCTACGGCGGGCCGGAGGGGCTGCAGCAGCTCGTCGACGCCTGCCACGAGCGCGGGCTGGCCGTCATCCTCGACGTCGTGTTCAACCACTTCGGCCCGGACGGCAACTACGTCGGGTTCTTCGGCCCGTACACCTCCGGCGGCAACACGGGCTGGGGCGAGGTGGTCAACCTCATCGGCCCCGAGTCCGACGAGATCCGCTCGTACATCCTCGACGCCGTGCGCCTGTGGCTGGCCGACTACAGGATCGACGGGCTGCGGTTGGATGCGGTTCATGCGCTTCACGACGAGGGCGCGTTCCACATCCTCGAACAGATGCAGGTCATCGCCGACACCGTGGCCGCCCAGACCGGCGTGCCCCGCAGCCTCATCGCGGAGTCCGACCAGAACGACCCGAAGCTGGTCAAGCCCCGTGCGGCCGGCGGTTTCGGGCTGGCGGCCCAGTGGGCAGACGACGTCCACCACGCGCTGCACACCGTCGTTTCCGGCGAGGACCACGCCTACTACTCGGACTTCGGCACCGTGGAGACCCTCGCGCAGACGCTGCGGGAGGCGTTCCACCACGCGGGCACCATGTCGACGTTCCGCGGGCGCGTCCACGGCCGGCCGCTGGACCTGTCGGTGCAGCCGCTGAGCGCGTTCGTCACGTACACCACCACCCACGACCAGACCGGCAACCGCGCCTCCGGCGACCGGCCGTCGATGAACCTGACGCCGGCGCAGCAGGCGCTGAAGGCCGCCGTCATCGCGTGCTCGCCGTTCACGCCGATGCTGTTCCAGGGCGAGGAGTGGGGCGCGTCGACGCCGTTCGCGTTCTTCTGCTCCCACGAGTCGGACCTGCTGCTGCGCCTGACCCGCGAGGGCCGGATCCGCGAGTTCGCCCGCGCCGGCTGGGATCCCGAGGAGATCGCCGATCCCGCCGACCCGCAGACATTCGAGAACTCGAAGCTGAAGTGGGACGAGCTCTCCGACGACCCCCACGCGACCATCCTCGACACCTACCGCGCGCTGTTCGGCCTGCGCCGCACCCGCCCCGCGCTGGGTTCGCCGTGGGCGGATTCGGTGGAGACGACGGTCGAGGGCCGGACGCTGCTGCTCACCCGCCGCGCCGACGGCGACACGGTGCACCTGGCGGCGAACTTCTCCGACGAGCCGGCCGAGGTCGCCGTCGACGCCGGCTACGAGGAGCTCATCCACACCCACGTCGACGCGCCCGCCGCCGTCGGCGATGGCGTGGTGAAGCTCCCCGCCTGGGGTTACGCGGTGCTGGCGTAGGACGGCGACCCGGCGATGGACGGTACCCGGCTCCAGCGCCTCTCCCGCGAGGTGGCGCTCGGATTGCCCGCCGCCGAACTCGCCCACCCCTTCGGCCCCGAGTGGGACGTGTTCCGGGTGGCGGGCAAGATGTTCATGCTCCACCACCGGCTGCCGGACCACGGGGCGAAGGACGTCGCCGCGCCGGGCGGCACGTCGATCATCGTGGTCAAGGCCGAGCCCGGCGACGCCCACGCCCTGCGCCGGGCCCACCCCTTCATCTTCCCCGGCTACCACCTGAACAAGAAGCACTGGATCACGGTGGTCGCACCGGGCGAGGTCTCCGCGGCAGATTCGGATTCGCCTGACGACGACGCCCGCCCACAGCAGTCCCCCGCCCCCGACGGGGCACCGGACGCGGTGACCGGCATCGACGAGATCGCGTTCGGGGGTCTCGTTCGCGATCTCGTCGTCGATTCCTACCGCAACGTGGTGCTGGGCCTGCCGAAGGCGAAGCAGCCGGTAGACCCGATGCGCTTCGGGTCGGAGAGCTAGCGGGCGACCCAATTCAAGGACCCCGCGCTAACCCACCCTGAATGTCTTAACCCACCCGTTTTAGCGGGTGGGTTAAGACATTCAGGGTGGGTTAGCGGTCTTACGAGCCAGTGGGCTGTGCCGACCGTCCCCCATCAGCCTCATCCAGCCGAGTCGGTCCCCGCGAGGCCCGTCAGCCCTCGGCCGGGGTGGCGACCTCGTCCGCCGCGCGGCCGCCGATGATCGCCGCGTAGGTGACCAGGCCGAACGTGATGCCGGTGGCGACCATGACGGCGAACATCACCAGTCCCAGAATGTCGGCTTCGCTCATCGCGCTCTCTTCCGTTCGTTAGCTTGTTTGCCGGCGCCTACTCGGAGATGAAGTCCGGCAGATCGTCCTCGGAAATATCTC
>NZ_DURI01000189.1 GCF_012837295.1 Corynebacterium sp.
CGACGATCCGCTCGGGGATGCGTGGGGACTCGTTCCGAATGGGGATGGCACGTCGACGATGGGAGGCAAGGCCGTCCCGCCGATGCTGTACCTGGACAAGTGTTGGCCCCATTTGCAGCGCCTGACTACGACCCCGCTCGGCGGCCACAGCCCAGCGCACGCACTGTTCGCCGGCGAGCCGACGATGCTCAACGGCGGACTGTGCTGGGAGGGTTTTGCCAAGGCATTGAGTCCGGCGGAGATGAAGGAGATCGCCGAAGACTTGAAAGACGCGACGCTTTTCGACGACCGTGACGCTTTCGAACCAGGCGTCATCGAGGACATGCCTTCAGAGCTTCACTATGCCCAGCACTATCTGGAGAAGGCGAAGGACTTCGCTCAGGAGATGAGCGACAAGGGGCTCGGCGCGGTCTACTTGATCGCCTGAAAAAGTGGCTGAGGCCCCCTGCCCATCCCCCATTGCCTAGATAACTTGCGACAAGTAACCTTGCGAAGTGATCGCCTGCTGGGGCGGTGAACTCACCATCATTCACGCCATAAGTCCGGCACGAAACAAGTTTCTGAGGTGACGCCAATGCGACGCTCGCTTTCCGATCTCATCGCGCAAGCCGACGAAATGGCGGAGCGATTCGAGAACTACGAACCCGACGACGGGGACCTCAACGCCCCGTTGTCGCCGATCATGGCCGTCAAACTGGCCCAGTTTCGACGGAGTCAGGCGGAGAAGGAATTGGCGGAGGCGATCCGCACCGCGCGGACCGCGAACGTCTCGTGGCGCGAGCTCGGCGAAGCAATCGGCACGAGCGGCGAGGCGGTCCGACAGCGGTACGCCGAATAGTCGCCGCCGATTAGGGTGGGCCCCATGAACGACCTGACCATCGCATCGGGCCCGGGGATCCCCGGCGGCCTGGTCATCCCCGCCGCCGACCTGACCGAGCGCTTCGCCCGGTCGTCGGGGCCGGGCGGCCAGGGAGTCAACACCACGGACAGCAAGGTTCAATTGTCCATCGACGTCGCCGGGTGCGGTTCGCTTTCCGACGGCCAGCGCCGCCGTGTCCTCCGCAACCTCGAAAGCCGCCTGGACGGGACGGTTCTCACCGTCTCCGTGACCACGCAGAGGTCGCAGATCCGCAATCGTGCCGAAGCACGTGAACGTATGGCCGCGCTGTTGCGGGAAGCGCTGGCCCCGCCACCTCCCCCACGGCGAAAGACGAAACCGACTCGCGGGTCGGTGCGGCGCCGCATCGCCGCGAAGAAGCGGCGCTCCGAGATCAAGTCGGCGAGGAAGCGGCCGGACGTTTCCTAGGCAATCGCGCCGAAGACCGGGAAATTGCGCCGAAGAATCGACCGGCCATCGCAGGCGGCGGGGACGGTACCGTCCGAAACGCGCCCGTGAAGGAGCGAATCCCCCTATGGTTAACGCCATGACCAGATCTGACGTGACCTTCCCCTCCGGAGATGGATCCTGCGCCGCGTGGCTGTACGTTCCCGACGACGCCCCTGCCCCGGGGCCGATCATCGTGATGGCCCACGGTCTCGGCGGCGTACGCCAGATGCGCCTCGATGCCTTCGCCGAGCGTTTCAGCGCCGCCGGCTACCGCTGCCTGGTGTTCGACTACAGGCACTTCGGTGCGAGCGCCGGGGAGCCCCGTCAGCTCCTGTCGGTGCGGCGTCAGCTCGAGGACTGGAACTCCGCGATCACCCACGCGCGGGGCCTCGACGGGGTCGACCCTGACCGTGTGGTCATCTGGGGCACGTCCTTTGGTGGCGGCCACGTGGTTCGGACCGCGGCGCGCGACCCCAGGCTTGCCGCGGTCATCGCGCAGTGCCCATTCACCGATGGATTGGCCTCGACGTTGGCGCTGCCGCCTGCGACCACGGTCAAGATCGGCCTGCTGGCCGTGCGCGATCTGCTCGCCGCGTGGCGCAACAAGGAACCTGTGATGGTTCCCGCTTACGGGGACCCGGGGTCGACCGCCCTGATGACGGCGCCCGACTGCGTGGCGGGCATCGAAGCAATTGTGCCCGCCGGAGATGACATCCGCTCGGACATCACGGCACGATTCGGGTTGGATATTCTGCGCTATTTCCCGGGACGACACGCCCGCAAGATCCAGTCCCCGGCGTACTTCGCGGTCTGCGAGGATGACTCGGTCGCCCCGCCGCGCCCCACCCTGCG
>NZ_DURI01000190.1 GCF_012837295.1 Corynebacterium sp.
CGCGCATGACGCCGCCGTGCTCGTAATCGCCCGGCTCCATCGGGGCGCGGTAGACGAAGTCGACGACGATCGACTGGCCCTTCTCGATGCGCGGATTGTCCTGGTAAAGGCCCAGGACGCCCTTCTCGTTCCACGAGACCTTCACCTCGCGCAGACCATCGGCCTCGCGCTCGACGACCTCGTACTCCTCCTCCGACAGGATGTGCGCGGCCTCGCCGAGCGCGTTGTCCTTCATGCGCATGACGGACACCAGCTCGAAGCCGGCGGGCATGACGTTGCGCAGCTCGCGGACGAAGGTGTGGCCGCCGTTGCCCGCGACCTCCAGGCGCACGGTGACCAGGCCGCCCGGCAGGACGCGCTGGCCGGCGACGACCTGCTTGTTCAGCGTCGCGTCGTAGACGGTGCCGACGAACGGCAGGGACGGGTTGGCGCGGCCCAGCTCGACCTTTTCGCCGGTAGACTCCGGCAGGCTCGGCATGATCGGGCTGAGATCGGGCATGCCGGGGATGGCCTGGATGACCCCCGGCGGGATGTCGGGGACGTCGGGAAGCTCGGACTGGGCCGAGGCCGGTGCGGCGGCGCCGGCCATGAGGCCGAGGGCGATGCCGGCGACGGCGACGGGGCGAAGGGCGCGGCCGGCGCGGGAAACTCGAGTGCGCATGGGATTCCTCTCAGGGTGGAACTCATGTGGGGCCACGGCCCGCGCTGGCGCGGCACCCGCCCACTGTCGATGGACTTGGCGACGAACCGGACGACATGCGGATCAACGGCGTTCGGTGACATCACCAGAACCTGATCAAACCCCAATAGTCACTTAAGCACCACCCGTCACGCCCGTTTCGGTGACGAATACACCGATTCGAGGGCACCCGGCGCCGCGAATTCCACGGGCCGCGACATGGCGCACGCCGGACTGCGCCGAAAGCAAGGCGGCGAGCGGGCCAAATGGGACATCACCGCGCAGTGGGAATAGATGGCCATTGCCCCGCGTTTGATGATGTGACAACATCGTCGTGAAGCGCGCGAACCCGCCAGCAAAGGAGCACCATGTCCGCCATCCGCCAGGTCGTCCCCCTGCAGAACCAGTGGCCAGGGATCGACCCGTTCCTGTTCACCGCCCACCACCGCGACGACTACCCCGCCGCCGACGGCGAGTCCATGCGCCCCGATGCCCCGCTGACCGGCCGAAACATCGGCCAGGACTTCTCCGGCCTCGACGGCTGGTCCATGTACCACGGCGCCACCGTGCCCGGTTTCCCCCAGCACCCGCACCGCGGCTTCGAGACCGTCACCGTCGCCCTCGAGGGCTTCATCGACCACTCCGACTCCCTCGGCGCCACCGCCCGCTTCGGCCAGGGCGACACCCAGTGGCTCACCGCCGGCGCCGGCATTTCCCACTCCGAGATGTTCCCGCTGCTGAACGCGGAGGATCGCAACCCCCTCGAGCTGTTTCAGATCTGGCTCAACCTGGCTCCCGAGGACAAGGACGCCGACCCGCACTTCGACATGTTCTGGGCCGAGGACACCCCCATCGTCGAGCGCGGCGACGACGGCGCGAAGGCCCGGTTCCGCGTCATCGCCGGCGAGATCGACGGCGTCCGAGCCCTCACCCCGCCGCCGCGCTCGTGGGCCGCGCGGCCGGAGAACCACGTGGCCATCTGGATCGTCACCCTCGACCCCGGCGCCAGCACCGAGCTGCCCGCCTTCGACGAGTCCGCCGTGCGCACCCTCTACAACTACGGCGGCGCGCTGACCGTCGACGGACAGGAACTCGGCTACGACGCCGCCGTCCTCGAGCCCGCCGCCGTCACCGTCACCGCCGGCGACGAGGGCGCCGCGTTCCTCGTGCTGCAGGGCCGCCCGATCGGCGCGCCCGTCGTCCAGCAGGGACCCTTCGTCGCCAACACCCGCGAGGGCATCATCGACGCAATCCAGGACTACCGCGCCGGCCGCTTCGGCCAGTGGCACCTCGACTCCGACGGCCCCGTCCTCCCCCACGGCGAAGGCCGCGTCGCCCGCTACCCCGACGGCGAAATCCGCCGCCCGGCACAGAAGTAACACCACCGCATCCAAGGCCCCGCCGCAGACGCCCCGCCGACGCCCCGCCCCTTTGACGCCCAGGCCGCAAAGGGTGCGCATGGGCGTCGCAAAGCAAGAAGCGCACGACGAAGGCCCCGGGAACAACCCGGGGCCTTCGCCCTATCCGAACCGCGCCGCTACTTCATCTGCTCGGCGGCGGCCTTCGCATCCTCGAGCGTGTCGAACGGGTACAGCTCCATCGAGATGCCCTTGTTCTCGTCGGCCCAGAAGATCTTGCTGGAACCGCCGTCGTACGCCGCGGCGACGAGCTTCACGCCGCCCTCGTCCTTGATCACCTCGTAGTCCATCGTGCGGGCCTGGTCGGTGGCGGACTTCGCGAACTCGTCGTCGTCGATCATCTCGACGTTGTTGCCCTCGATCAGGCTGCCAGACGTGCCCGAGCAGCGCATGCCCGACACCGTGCGGTCCGCGACGTTCGTGTCGTAGGACGTGATGGTCACCGTGCCCGTGTTGCACGAGCGCACGTGGTCGCGCACGTACGCCGGCACCGCGCTGGCGTACGGCTCCGCAAGGCTGCCGTCGCCCGGGTCGCCCGCCGCCGCGGGGCTTGACGACGCTTCCGCCGTCGTCGTTTCGTCCTCGCCCGTCGTGGCGGCGTCCGAACCATCCGTGGTGGTCGCGGCCGTTTCCGTGGCCGTCGTGTCGGTGCCCTCGGCCGTGTTTTCGGTGTCGTCGTCGCCGCCCATGAACATGAACGCCGCCGCGACCAGCGCGATGATGACCACCAGCGCCGCGATGCCGATCAGCAGGCCCTTGTTGCCGCCGCCCGAGCCGCCCGAGCCCGACGAGGCCGAGTTGACGCTGGACGGGCCCTCGTAGCCGCTCGAACCGCCCGAGCCGTACGGGCCTCCCGGATTGTTCGGGCCGCCCGGGCCGGCAGGACCGTTCGGACCGCCTGCACCGTAGGGGCCGCCCGGATTGTCGGGACCACCCGGGCCGTTCGGGCCGCCGGAATTGCCGGGACCGCCGTAGCCGCCATGTCCGCCGGGACCATCCGGGCCACCCGGACCTCCCGGCCCGCCGGATCCGCCCTGCGCACCGTACCGGGACTGCGGGCTGGCGTACGGGTTCGAGGGGCCGCCGCCCTGCGAGTACGGATCCCCCGACGCGCCCTGGCCGCCGTAGCCGCCACCGCCCGGGCCATTCGATCCGCCGGCGCCGTAGCCGCCGCCCTGCGAGCCGTAGCCCTGGGTGCCGTCGCCGCCGGGGACGCCGTCGCCTCCGGGATTGTCGCCGTATCCGTAATTCCGGTCGTTCATGACTCTTCGCCTTTCCGGTTCGTGGTCGGGGTTCGGCCGGCGGGCCGTGCGCCCGCCGCCTTCGACGATGTGATGCACGGGCCGGCCGGAAATGTTCCCGGACTTGCCCAGAATTTCCCGACATTTCCCGAATCACCTGTTCGCCACCGGTTTTCCGCTTCGCCCCGGCCTGATTCGGAGCCTCCGCATGCACCGGCGCCGTCTCCGCAAATACGGGAAACGCCGTTAATTCTTGCCAAAAGCGTACGCCCGAATGTGATGCGTGTCACTACTCCATTCACCCGCTCACGACACAGGCCCCACACGAAGCCCCACCGCCACCCGGCCCCCACTTCCCTCCTGCGACGCCACCGAATCCCGCATCGAGCCCGCCCGGCCCCCTCGCCGACCCCACCTCGACCGACCCTCTCACCGCCGGAACACCCCTTAGTCGACAAATGCAGCCACACGCCGAGTGAACGCCGATAAAAGCCCAGGACGCGAAATCGTGTGGCTGCGCTGTGCAACTAACTCCAGGCCCGGCGACGGCGATCACCGCTGTCCGGGGCGCATGGGGCGCATGGGGCGACCGACTGCGCGTGGATGATTCGCGGACGACGCAGAGAACCGATGGGCCAGCGACTGTGGGGACAAAAATGGGGACACAAGTGGGGATTCCGGACCCATGGAAGGTGTCGGGCGAAGGGGATGCGGGTGGGCGTCGCAAAGCAGCTTGACGACGCCCGCCCCCAGCCCCAAGCCCGAACCCCCAGGCCGACCCACACGAAGCCGGCCGCAACGACGCGAAAGCCCCGGCCGCAGCCGAAGCTGCGCCGGGGCGCTCGTCACAAACCGCGGAAGTGGAGGGATTTGAACCCCCGGTCCGGTGAAGGACGCTCGCTTTCAAGGCGAGTGCATTCGGCCGCTCTGCCACACTTCCCCGCCCGCCGATCGCGGACCTCCCAATACTAGCCACGCCCCCGGCCGCCGCCCCAAACCCGCCCCAAACCCAACCTGCCCGCCCCCGCACCCCGCCACCCGCGTGACCTCGACCACAAAGTCGCTAACGGTGGTTAAGGTGGTTTTCATGAAGGCGATCATCCAGACCAACCCCGACGACCCGCGCGCCCTGGAGTGGGGCGACGCCCCGACCCCCGAGATCGGCGATGGCGAGGTGTTGGTGAAGGTCCGCGCCGCGGCCGTCAACCGCGCCGACATCCTGCAGGCCCGCGGGCATTACCCGCCGCCGAAGGGCGTGACGGACATTCTGGGCCTGGAGTGCGCGGGCGTCATCGAGAAGGTCGGTGACAACGCCGCCGGCTGGCAGGTCGGCGACGAGGTCTGCTGCCTGCTGTCGGGCGGCGGTTTCGCGGAGTACGCGGCGGTGCCGGTCGGCCAGCTGCTGCCGGTGCCGGAGGGCTGGGAGCTCGAGCGCGCGGTGGCGATGCCGGAGGTGGCGTGCACGGTGTACTCGAACATCGTCATGGTCGCGGGCCTGAAGGAGGGCGACACGCTGCTGGTGCACGGCGGCGCGGGCGGCATCGGCACGTTCGCGATCCAGCTGGCCAAGTCGCTGGGCGCGACGGTGGCGGTGACGGCGGGCAGCGCGGAGAAGCTGGAGCGCTGCCGCGAGCTGGGCGCGGACATCCTGATCAATTACCGCGAGGAGGCGTTCGAGGACGTGCTCAAGGAGCACGGCGGTGCGAACGTGATCCTGGACATCATGGGCGCGAAGTACCTGGACCGCAACGTCAAGGCGCTGGCGATGGACGGGCACATGGTGATCATCGGCATGCAGGGCGGCGTGAAGGGCGAGCTGAACATCGGCCGCCTGCTGTCGAAGCGCGGCTCGATCACGGCGACGGGCCTGCGCTACCGCGACAAGGCGGACAAGGCGCGGATCGTGTCGGCGACGGAGGACGTCGTGTGGCCGCTGCTGGAGAACGGCACGATCACCGATCAGATCCACGCGACCATGGACATCCGCGATACGGCGAAGGCCCACGAGCTGCTGGATTCCGGCGAGGTCACCGGCAAGATCGTGCTCGTGGTCGGCGAGTAGCGGTCGGTCGCTTTACGACGGCCACCGCCCACCCGAGGCGCCGCCCAGCCGGGCGGTGGCCGCACCTTGCAGGGGCGGCCGAGGCTCGGCCGACCAGCCGAGGGGTGCCCGTCAGCTGAGACGCGGGCGAACTAGCCCAGCGAGGCGACGGCGCGGACCAGCTGGTCGATGTCGTGGGGGGTGTTGAACGGCTGCAGGCCCACGGTGACGGCGCCGCCGGCCTCCATGACGCCCATCGCCTCGAGCAGTGCGGACCCGCCCGGCGCCACGGAGCTGGTGACCAGCTGATTGTCCAGCAGGCGGCGCACCACGGTCGCGGCGGGGACGTCGACGACCATGAAGCTGACGCGGGGGATGCGGTCGACGGCGCCAGAATCGGCGTCGCCGTCCTCGGAACCCTCGCCGTCGACGCCGATGATGTGGACCTGATCCAAATTGCCCAAGGCGTCGATGAGGCGCGACGTGAGCGTCGCCAAGTAGTCGCCCACCTGCGGCATCGACGTTTCGATCCGGTGGCGGCGCGTGCCCCGCGCGGTCGAATCCAGGTCGGCCAGGTGGCGGACGGACTCCGACACCCCGCCCAGCAGCGACGGGGCCACCGGCGTGACCTCGAGGCGACGGCGGCCGCGGGCTCCCGGCACCAGCGACATCGACGTCAGGCGGTCGAGCAGCGCCGGATCGCGGAACACCAGCGCAGACACCTCCGGGCCGCCCCACGACGCCGCGTCGAGGAGCACGATGTCCGCGCCCATCCGGTTCATGTCGACGACGCGGTAGGGGGCGTACGCGCAGGCGTCGACAAGCACCGACGCCCGCGAATTGGCGCGGACGATGCGCGAAATCTCCGCCACCGGCGCGACCGCGCCGACGTACGGATCCGCGGCGGGGACGACCACCAGACGCGTATCGGCGTCGACCAGCTCGTCGAACTGCCAGGCCGGCACCGCGCCCGTGGACAGATCGGCCTCCGCGAACCGCACCCGCGCACCGAACATGTCGGCCGCGCGGCGGAACGGAACCTGCGACACCGGATCACCCGTGCGGGTGAGCACCATCCCCGTGCCCAGCGACAGGCGGCGGCCCATCGCCTGCATCAGCATGTGCACCAGCGCCTCGCGCGACGGGCCGAGGACCACGCCCTCCACCCGGCCGCCCGCGACGTCCGCGAACGCCCGGCGCGCCATCGCCGCGAACTGATGGCCCGCCGTGATACCGGCCTCCTGCCCGCGCGAATGCGAACCCGACGCGGCCTCGCCCGGCAGGGACTTCGGCGCGGCGCGGAACGCGGTGGCCATGGTGGACAGCACGCGCTCCGGAATCTGGGCGCGCTCCCCACCGTTGAGGTACGTCCATCCATCGGACAGGGACGAGTAGTAACCCCTGGTCGTGGGCACGTCGAAGGCCATGACCACCCTTTCCGGTCGCAAGCGCCAATACTGCCGAACCCCGGCAGGAGCGACAGAATACCGACCGCGCCCGCCCAAGATAAAGCCGGACCCCGCACAACCCCGCGGGGGCCCGACCACATGCAGAACAGTATGCCCGTCATCCTCCGCGGATACGACGGCGGGTAGGGCCACGGGTGCCCCGCCGGGTAGGTTGGACTCCGTGACGAACGCAGAACAACCAGGTCACCCGTCCACCGGATTGCGGGCCGACGTCGCCCGCATGACCGGCCCCGGCGACGTCGCGGCCCCGCCGCGATCCCGGTCGCGCACGGTCGCGGCGGCGTGGAAGGACCTGACCCGCGGTTACGGCCAGCGGCAGCTGTGGCTGCAGCTGGGCTGGCAGGACATCAAGCAGCGCTACCGGAGGTCGACGCTGGGCCCGCTGTGGATCACCATCGCCACCGGCGCGATGGCCGTGGCGCTGGGCCTGCTGTACTCGCTGCTGTTCCAGCAGGAGCTGTCGTACTTCCTGCCGCACGTGACCGTCGGCCTGATCATCTGGGGCTTCATCTCCGGGTGCGTCAAGGAGGGCTCGACGGTCTTCATCGAGAACGAGGGCCTGATCAAACAGTTGCCGTCGGCGCTGAGCGTGCACGTCTACCGCCTGGTGTGGCGGCAGCTGCTGTTCCTGGCGCACAACATGGTCATCTGGGTGATCCTCGTGGCCGTGTTCCGGCCGGACCTGGGCTGGGACTTCTTCCTGGCCATCCCGGCGCTGGCGCTGCTGGTGGTCAACGGCGTGTGGGTGACCATGTTCTTCGGCATCGTGGCCACCCGCTACCGCGACGTGGCGCCGCTGCTGGATTCGATGATCCAGCTGGTGTTCTACATGACGCCGATCGTGTGGACCACGAAGACGCTGGAGGACCAGGGCGGCGCCGTCGCCGAGCGGGCGCGCATCGCCGAGCTCAACCCGCTGTACCACTACCTGGAGATCGTCCGCGCCCCGCTGACGGGCCAGCCGCTCGACGCCTACCACTGGTGGATCGTGCTGGGCTGCACCGTCGCCGGCCTGCTGCTGGCGCTGCTGGCCATGCGCCAGTGGCGTTCGCGCGTGAGCTACTGGGTGTAACGGGATCACGGACGAGACGAACGGAGCACGAACATGGTGAGCATCGACACGTACGACGCCTGCGTCGATTTCCCGATCTTCGACGCCAAGTCGCGGTCCATGAAGAAGGCGTTCCTGGGCGCCGCGGGCGGGGCGATCGGCCGCAACGACTCCAACGTGGTGGTCGTCGAGGCGCTGAAGAACATCAACCTGCACCTGCGCGAGGGCGATCGCGTCGGCCTGGTGGGGCACAACGGCGCCGGCAAGTCGACGCTGCTGCGCCTGCTGTCGGGCATCTACGAGCCGACGCGAGGCAGCGCGGACGTCCGCGGCCGCGTCGCACCGGTCTTCGACTTGGGCGTGGGCATGGACCCGGAGATCTCCGGCATGGAGAACATCATCATCCGCGGCCTGTTCCTGGGCCAGACGCGCAAGCAGATGAAGGACAAGCTCGACGACATCGCCGATTTCACCGAGCTCGGCGATTACCTGCACATGCCGCTGCGCACCTATTCCACCGGCATGCGCGTGCGCCTGGCCCTGGGCGTGGTCACGTCCATCGAGCCTGAGATTCTGCTTCTCGACGAGGGCATCGGCGCCGTGGACTCCGCTTTCATGGCCAAGGCGCGCGACCGCCTCACCGCATTGGTGGAGCGGTCGGGCCTGCTGGTTTTCGCGTCGCACTCCAACGAGTTCCTGGCGCAGCTGTGCGACACGGCGCTGTGGATCGACCACGGCGAAATCCGCCAGGTCGGCCTGGTCGACGAGGTCGTGGAGGCCTACGAGGGCAAGGAGGCCGCCGACGCCGTGCGCCGCATCCGCGACGAGCGGGGCCACCGGCCGCTGTAGCCGACCGCGCCGCCCCGCACCACCGCCGTCGCCGGGCGGTGTGGGAAGATGACGCCATGACCGAGGGACCGAAAAGCAGCACCGCCGTCGTCGTCGTCACGCACAACCGCCTGCGGGAACTGACCGGTTCCCTGGACATCCTCGTCGGGCAGACGCACGCCCCCGAGTGGGTCATCGTCGTGGACAACGGCGATGACGCGCGCGTGCGCACCGTCGTGCAGTCCGCCGACGCGAGCGCCGATGGCGGCCCGCGGACGATCTACCTGGGGTCGAAGACGAACCTCGGCGGCGCCGGCGGTTTCGCCTACGGCATGCTGCACGCCCTCGCGCTCGGCGCGGACTGGATCTGGTGCGCCGACGACGACGGCCGGCCCGAGGACACCACCGTCCTGGAGAAGCTGCACGACTGCGCCGCGCGCCATGACCTCGACCAAGTGTCGCCCGTCGTCTGCAACATCGACGACCCCGAGAAGCTCGCGTTCCCCCTGCGCCGCGGCCTGACCTGGCGTCGCAACCGCTCCGAGCTGCTCGCCGACGACGCCAACCCCAACCTGCCCCGCGTGGAGGACACGGACGGCCGCGTGTGGTTCACCGGTTTCGCCGACCAGGAGGCCGCCACCGGGCTGGCGCTGCCGGACGACCTCGAGTGCACCGACGACGACCACGATCTGCTGCCGGGCATCGCCAGCCTGTTCAACGGCGCACTGTTCACGGCGGCGTCGCTGGAGCGCCTGGGCGTGCCCGACTACCGCCTGTTCATCCGCGGCGACGAGGTCGAGTTCCACCGGCGGCTCGCCCGGTCGGGGCTGCGCTTCGGCACCTGCCTGACCACCGCGTACCTGCACCCGTCGGGCACGGAGGAGTTCCACCCGATCCTCGGCGGCCGCATGCACACGCAGTACCCGGCGGACGATTTCAAGCGCTACTTCACCTACCGCAACCGCGGCTACCTGATGAGCCAGCCCGGCATGCGCAAGCTGCTGCCCCAGGAGTACGCCCGCTTCGCGTGGTTCTTCCTGGTCCAACGCCGCGACGTCCCCGGCTTCGTGCGCTGGTGGGCGCTGCACCGCCGCGGCCGCCGCGAGAACTTCGAGCGCTTCCGCCCGAAGAAGCAGGAAGACTAGCCCCGGACATGACGCGACCCGGGCTCCGCGAGGGGCCCGGGTCGTCGCGCGTGATGGGGCGGCCGACTAGCCCCGGAAGAACTTCTCCCAATTGTCGGCGCTGGTCAGCTCCGGAACCGCGGCGCGCCACTGGTCGCGGACGGAATCCCACTCGGAGTTGAGGCGGCGCATGAGGCCGAGCAGCTCGGAGCGCAGCTTCAGCTCGCGGTCGCGGTCGCGGACCAGGCGGCGGACGCCCGACTGCGAGGCGTCGGTGACCCACACCTCGTCGAAGGTGGAGATGTGCCACCAGAACGCGTCCTCGAAGGCGACGGCCACGGGGCCGGGGCGCTTCTTGCCCAGCTGCGTGTAGGCGACGCGCTTGGCGAAGGTCTGGTCGTCGCTGGCGATTTCCCGCGTCGGCGGGCGCACCGGCGACAGGCCCGCGGGCATGTCCGACAGCGGCAGCAGCTTGGTCTCCGGGTAGTCGGCGCGGCCGGCGGAGATGCGCCCGAAGTCGCCCTGCGACGCCTCGTCCAGCACGGACGGGCCGCGCAGCATGTCCTTGACGGCCTCCATCTGGGTCCACGCCAGGCCGTAGCGCATGGACACGATGTTCGACAGGATGCGGCGGGACACGGTGCCCACCATGTCCTTCGCGGTCACCGGCCCGTGCATCGTCGTGGCGATCAGCCCGTTGCGCAGCCCAAAGTACTGCGCCGCGTTCTCCACGTCCTTCCAGTAGAAGTCCGCGTGCCACACGGCGGCGCCGGGGACGGTGTCCGTCGGAAAGCCCGCCTTTGCCGCGCGGTACCCGAAGTCGATGTCGTCGTACTGGAAGAACAGGGGCAGCGCGAGCCCGATTTCCTCGACGACCTGCGACGGCACGAGGCACGTCCACCAGGCGTTGTAGTCCACGCCGAGGCGGCGCAGCTGGTGGTTCTCGCGGACGTCGACGTCGGCCTTGGCGTAGAGGTCGTCGTTTTCCAGGACTGTCAGCGACTTCCAGTCGTAGACCTCGCCGGTGCGGAACAGGTGCGTCGGGTTGTAGAGGAACAGCATCTGCGCGCCCAGCAGCATCGGCTTGGCCGCGCAGCACGCCAGCGCGGACAGGCGCAGCGTGGTCTCGGGCTCGGGGCGGATGTCGTCGTCGGTGAGCAGGATCTGGCAGTCGCCGGCCGCCGTCGCGTCGCGCATGCCTCGCGAGAACCCGCCTGCCCCACCAAGATTGGGCTGCTTTACGACGTCCAGCCGCTCACCCAGAATCTGCCGTGCCCGCTGGAAGTCGGCCTCGTCCTCGGGGTGCTGATCGCCCTGGTCGACCACCCGGATGGTGCGGACGCGGTCGAGTGCGGCGAGATCGTCGGCGAGCGTGGCCACGGTGTTCGCGCAGTCGACGGGGCGGTTGAAGGAGCAGATGACGATGTCCGTCGGGATGTCCCGCCGCACCTGGTCCGCCGCCACCGTGTACCGCAGGTCGGAGACCGCGCCGCCCTTGTCCGCGGAGTCGACGACGACGTGGATGGCGCCGCCGTCGGCGAAGCGGTCCAGCGGCACCGTCAGCTCGACGTCGACTTCCGGGGAGGTGGCGATGTCCGCCGCCGACGCCCGGGCGTGCGAGGCCTCCAGACGCAGGTGGCCGCCGATGTCCTCGGTGTACGCGCGGATGCGGACGTCACCGGAGGCTCGGCCGCGGATGGTCACCTCGGGAATCGTGGTCCAGCGCTGCCACTGCGACGCCCGGAACCGGCCGAAGTACGTGTCCGTGGCCACCGTGACATGGGGGCCCAGCTCGATGCCCGTGCGCGACGGCACCACGCCGCCGCCCGTGCCGGCGCCCGCACCCGCGCCGCCCTCGACCGTGAAATACAGGTCCGGGTCGATCCAATCGGCGGGCGGCGCGAACAGCACGCGCTGGACGATCATGCCCTCGGCCGGGTCGATGGTGCCGGTGCCCTTCGCCCCCGCACCTTGACCGGCCTCCGCCGTGGTCGCGGCCCCCGCACCGTCATCGGCGTTTGCGGTGGCATCGGCGGTGAAATCGACGTTATCGCTGGAGTTGCTCACGGCCCCAGGGTAGCGAGCCGACCGCGAACCGCCCGCCGACGCGCCCGCCGCCTTCACCCGTTCCGGCCCGCGCGCCGGCCGCCTTCGCCGTGACCGGCGGTCACCGATGGGCCGGAGATCCCCGCCATCGCGCACGTGGCGGGCGGTTTACGGGCAGGTGGGCGTCGTAAAGCAGTCTATTACTTGACCTTGAAGATGACGGTGCGCTGCACGATGAAGTTCACGACCGTCGCCACGCCCTGCGCCACCACGAACGCCACCGTGTCGCTGAGCCCGCGGCCCCAGCCCCACTGATCCACCAGCAGGAACGGCGCCGCCCAGAAAATCGCGTTCTGCACCGCGAACGTGGTCAGATACAGCGCCGCCACCGCCGCCAGACGCTTCCCCGACGCCTCCGCCCTGAACGTCCACCGCCGATTGATCATGTACGCCGTGATCGTGCCAAACACCCAGGCGACCGCCTTCGACACCGTGCGGTCGACGCCGAACACCCAGTTCATGATGATCAACGTGCCGAAGTCGACCACCGCCGCGATGACGCCGGAGATGATGAAGCGCGTCATCTGGATCATCAGACCGTGCTCGTCGCGCGGCTTGTCGGCCAGCGGTGCCGTCGCGGACTTCTCGGCGCGGATGCCGGCGGAGCCGTCGGCGGCGTTGGTGGCATCGTTCGCGCCGCCGTTGCCTTCGGCTGCGTTGGTCGCATCGGTCACGTCGTTCGCGTCGGTGGCGTTCGCGGCATTGCGCCCCGCATCGTTCGCGCGGTCGTCGCTGGTGAAGTCGTCGTTGGCCTTGTGCACGGAACGGAAGCCTACGCCACCGCGCGCCGCCCTCGACAAAACCACCGGCGCCACGGGCTTAGTGCCCGAATCCTCCAGACCCCAAAGTCGCCCCCGCAAAACCCCAGTTCGCGGGACCCCGCGCAAAAAGTCTGGAGGATCCGAGCACTAAGCCCCCGCCCAAGTCGTCAGGCCCCGGCCCACTCGCGATCGCGCTCCCAATGCTCCATCCGGTCCCAGCGCTCGAAGTAGAGGTCGCGGCACCGGCGCACGTCCCACTCCCCCTCGACGCGCGGGCCGCCGAGCAGCTGATCGATGGTGCGGGAAATCTCGGTGATGACCTCGTCGAAACGCAGCCACAGATCATCGTCCGTGTAGCGCAGAATCGCGAAACCCCTGCGCACGACGTTGTTCTGTCGCGCGCGATCCTCGCGGAAAACGTCCTCGTCCATGTGGAACTTCTTCGAATCGAACTCGATGACCAGCCGCGCCGCCACATGCACGAGGTCCCACTCGTACGGCCCGATCCACTGGTTCAGCTCGATTTCGTAGCCGCGCAGGTTCAGCGCACGCGCCAGTCGCCCCTCCTTCAGCGAACGCCGGCGCTCCGGGGCCCACTCGACCAGAGGACGCAGGCGATTGCGCTGGTGGGCGGGCAATTCTTCGAGGTCATGCAAAAGACTGCTTCGCGACGCCACCGTCGGCAGCTTCCGGTCGAGCGCGTCCGCCACCGCCTCGGGACCCCACAGTTCGAGAAGATCGACGAGAGTTTCCGCCAGCGACGTCACCGGCACGCCGTCGATCGTGTTGACCTGCACGGACTCGCGCCGCCTGGTCAGGCACCCGGCGACGTCCCGGCGCGACGGCGGGACGACAACATCCATGTAATCTGGCTCCCGCTTCCGCAGGCCGTGGAGATGCGCCGCGACCCGGTGGGAGAAGACCGCGTCCGGGGCCGCCGCGAGGACCAGGCCCATCCGGGTCCGCAGGCCCGAGACCTCGAAGCGGTATCGCCCGCGCTCGACTCGGGCGATCGTTCCGTTCACCAGCGCTCGCTCGAGCTCCAGGCGGGTCATGCCGCCGTCAAGGAGTTGGCGCCGCGTGCGGATGGTGCCCGGCTGGATGCCCGTCAGCTTGCCGCCGATTTCGCGCAGGCGTTTGCGCCTTTTCGGCTTCACCGACTTCGACTGCGTTGTCTTGCCGCGATTTTCCCCGTGTTCCCCCGTGGATTGATTCACGCGGAGACTCTCGCACGGCCGATGCGCCCCCGCATGACGAGTTTCGGCGGGGGCGGCGGGCCAATCCGGCCATCGAGCGGCGTCCTCGGCGAGAGCTTAGTGCTCAGATCCTCCAGAGTTCATTTGCCGGTCCACAAAACCGCAGGTCAGGATTCCCTCTTTAAAACTCTGGAGGATTCAGGCACTAAGTCGGGCAGAATCCTGCGCATCCGGACACGCAGAGGTGCAAAAGCGCTTGCAGGGGTGGCCGCCACGTCAGCGCCGCAGGGCCTCACGCAGCAGGTCGAGCTTCTCCACGACCCCCACCTGCTCGTCGCCGACCA
>NZ_DURI01000191.1 GCF_012837295.1 Corynebacterium sp.
CGCCGCGGCCGCCGCTGCTGCACATCCTCACCGCCACCATCGCGGTGACCATCCCGCTGCTCATCCTCGGCGCGGCCGCCGACGCCACGCACCTGGCGCTGCTCATCCCGCCCATGGCCGCCACCGCCGCGCTCATCGTCGGCGGCCCGGACCTGCCGCTGGCACAGCCGCGCAACGTCATCCTCGGCCACCTCATCGGCGGCCTCATCGGGCTGGCGCTGGCGACGTGGTTCGGCGGGTCGATCCTCGTCGGCGGACTCGCGGCGGGCCTGGCGTTCGGCACGATGCTGCTGCTGCGCTGCGCCCACTCCCCCGGTGCCGCGACGGCGATGCTGCTGGTCACGATGCCTCCGGAGCAGCCGCCGCGGTTCATGCTCGTGCTCATGGCGTCGGCGGTCATGGTCATCGCCGCGGGCCTGGTGGCCAATCGCGTCCGCCGTCTGCGCTACCCCGCCTATTGGTGGTGAGGGGCGGACGACGGACCACGTCGGCGTCGTAAAGCAACGGTCCCGCAACGGACCATGGAAGTTTGCCACCCGAACACGTGATGCGGGCTATTCTGGCGCCCACAGGCCGTAAGCCCCGTTCACCCCCGGTCGAAGGGGGCGGCCGCCCAACCAGCCCCGATTTCGGAAGCGACGGTGATCGACATGTCCGCGAGCAGCGACAAGAAGAAGAGCAAGAGCAAGGCCAAGTCCGGAGCCAAGTCCTCCGGAAAGGGCAACGCCAAGGCCGACGCCGCCAAGAACGACGTGAAGGCCGGCTCCAAGAAGGCCGGGGCCAAGTCCGGCGCCAAGGGCCAGGGCGCGAAGGGCACGAAGAAGGTCTCGGCGAAGGACAAGGCGAAGGCCGCCAAGGCGAAGAACGCCGCGCACGACCCCGCCGACGTCCGCCCGGGCGTGCCCGGCCCCGAGCCGGTGTCCTACGAGGAACCCACCGACCCGCGCGGCCCGCTGGAGCCGAAGGCCGACCAGACCTCGCCGAAGCCCGCCACGCCCACCGGCTGCCCGGTCCACGCCGACCGCACCGACTTCGCGCAGCAGGGCGAGTACCTGACCACCCCGCAGGGCGTGCGCCGCGCCGAGACCAACCACTCGCTCAAGGCCGGCCCCCGCGGCCCCGTGTTGCTGCAGGACCATCACTTCCAGGAGAAGCTGCAGCACTTCGACCGCGAGCGCATCCCGGAGCGCGTCGTCCACGCCCGAGGCGCCGGCGCGCACGGCGTGTTCCGCTCCAACGGCAAGGCCGCCAAGATCACCCGTGCGGGATTCCTCAAGGAGGGCGTGGAAACCCCGGTCTTCGTGCGCTTTTCGACGGTCGCCGGCTTCCGCGGTTCCATCGACACCGCACGAGACACCCGCGGCTTCGCCGTGAAGTTCTACACCGACGAGGGCAACCACGACCTGGTGGGCAACAACATCCCGGTGTTCTTCATCCAGGACGGCATCAAGTTCCCCGACGTCGTGCACTCCGTGAAGCCGCACATGGACCGCGAAATCCCGCAGGCCCAGTCGGCGCACGACACCTTCTGGGACTTCGTGTCCCTGCACACCGAGGCGACGTTCCACACCATGTTCAACATGTCCGACCGCGGCATCCCGCGCTCGTACCGCATGATGGAGGGCTTCGGCGTCCACACGTTCCGCCTGATCAACGACGCGGGCGAAACGTCGCTGGTGAAGTTCCACTGGAAGCCGAAGCTCGGCGTCCACTCCCAGCTGTGGGAGGAGGCGCAGCTCTCCGGCGGCGCCGACCCGGACCTGCATCGCCGCGACCTGGCCGACGCCATCGAAGCCGGCGCCTTCCCCGAGTGGGATCTGGGCGTGCAGGTGTTCCCCGACAACGCCGAGGAGACCTTCGAGGGCATCGACCTGCTCGACCCGACGAAGCTGGTGCCCGAGGAGATCGCGCCGGTGGAGATCATCGGCACGATGACCCTCAACGGCAATCCGACGAACTACTTCGCCGAGACCGAGCAGGTCGGCTTCTGCCCGTCGAACATGGTCCCGGGCATCGAGACCACCAACGACCCGCTGCTGCAGGGCCGCCTGTTCTCCTACAAGGACACCCAGATGCACCGCCTGGGCGGCCCGAACTTCACGCAGCTGCCCATCAACCGGCCGCACGCGCCGGTCAACGACATGCAGCGCGACGGCTTCGGCCAGCACGCCATCCCGGGCGGCGCCAACGCGTACCACCCGAACTCCGTCGACGGCGGCTGCCCGTTCCTCGCCGACCCGGAGACCGCGGGCGGCTACATCGAGGTGCCGCAGGAGATCGCCGACGCGATCAAGACCCGCGAGAAGCCGGCCAGCTTCCACGACCACTTCTCGCAGCCGCGCATGTTCTGGAAGTCGCTCACCGAGGTCGAGCGCGACCACCTGGTCAGCGCGTACACCTTCGAGCTGTCCAAGTGCTTCGACGAGACCATCCGCCGCCGCGTGGTCGCCGAGGTCCTGGCGCACATCGACCAGGAGCTCGCCGAGTCCGTGGCCACGGGCCTGGGCCTGCCGGCGCCCGCGCCGGTGCAGGATCTGCCGGAGCCGGAGCCGTCGCCCGCGCTGTCGCAGATCCGGGGCCCGTTCCCGCTGGACGGCCGCCAGGTGGGCATCATCGCCGATGACGCCACCGACGCCAAGGCACTGTCGGCGCTGATCAAGGGCATCGACGATGCCGGCATGGTGCCGCTGGTCATCGCCGACCACGCGGGTCGGCTGGGCAAGAAGAACGACGGCGCGACCGTGCAGCGCACGACGTTCAACACCCGCTCCATCGAGTTCGACGCGGTCATCGCCGCCGCCGACCTCGACGCCCCGGAGATCGCGGTGCTGCTGGGCGAGTCCTTCCGCCACCTGAAGGCCATCGCGGCCTTCGGCGACGGCCGGAAGCTGGTCGAGCGCCACGTCGACGCGAAGGCGCCGGGCATCGTCATGGCCGACTCCGGCGCGAAGGCGCTGAAGTCGCTGCTCAAGCTCATGCCGGAGCACAGGGTGTGGGATCGCGCGTGACCCGTTCGTCCCGCACCACCGGCTCGACCAGCTCGACCCGCACCACCCTGCCGTTGCCGGGTTCCGGCGACACGGCCGCGCGGTTCCTCGCCCTGTGGGAGGGCTGCCGCGCGGACGTGTCGGAGGGCCGGTTGGCGGAGGCCGACCATGACGCCGACGCGATCCTCGCCGAGATCGGCGACGGCCGCCGCGTCGGCGACGGCGAGTTCTGGGGCGTGTGGGCCGCCGAGCCCCCGCACCCGGTGCTGGAGGCCCGGCGCGACCCCGCGGCTTCGCGTGGAGCCGCTTCGGACACGGCAGCTTCGGATGGAGCCGCCGCAGATGCCGCCACTTCCGACACCGCCGACTCCGAGTCCGGCGGCTGGCTCCTCGACGGCGTGAAGCCGTGGTGCTCGGGCGTCGGCCGGTGCACGCATGCGCTGGTCACGGCTCGCGTCGACGGCACGCCCCGCCTGTTCGCGGTCGATCTGCGCCATCCCGGCGTGGGCGGTTCGACGGACAAGTGGGTCAGCGCGGGCATGGCGGCCACGGCCACCGGCGAGGTGTCCTTCGACGCGGTGCCGGCCGTCACGGTCGGCGGTCCGCGCGATTACCTCGACCGCCCCGGCTTCTGGCACGGGGGCGTCGGGGTCGCGGCGTGCTGGTTGGGCGGGGTCGCCGGGCTTTACGACGTCCTGGCCCGCACCGCCTCCCGCCACGGCAAACCTCATGCCCTGGCACATCTGGGGGCGGTGGACGCGGCGTTGTCCGCGGCCCGATGGATGATCATTGGCGCCGCCGAGGAAATCGATGCGAACCCCGGCGACGCCGAGGCCGCGCGGATCCGGGCGCTGCGGGTGCGGACGATGGCGGACCGATTGTGCGCCGACGTCATGGAGCACGTCGGCCGCGCCATCGGCGCCGGTCCGCTGGCCCACGACGCGGAGGTGGCGCAGCGCTTCGCCGACGTCGCCGTGTACACGCGCCAGTGCCACGCCGAGCGCGACGAACAATGGCTCGGCGAGCTGCGGTTGGCCGCCGATGAGGCCGCGAATGGTGCCGACGATCGAGCTTCCGGCAACGGCGAAGGCGCCGCCCGGTGACCGTCCCCAACGGGCCCCGGTTGGCGGCCACCGACGATGCCGGCGTGACCACCGCCGACCAGTGGCGCGAGGCGCTCGCCGAGCACACCGCCCCGGCGATTGCGCTCGACGTCGGCCGCCTGGTCGTCGTCGCCCCTCACCCCGATGACGAGGTCCTCGGCCTCGGCGCGACGATGGCCGCCCGTTCAGCCGCGCGCTCAACTTCACGACGCCCCGATTCCCCTCACGTGCCCGACTCCCCCGACTCTCCCGGCGTTGCCGATTCCCTCGACTCACCAGACCCACTCGACGTCGTCGTCTGCGTCTCCGACGGCTCTGCGTCGCACCCGGGGGAGGTCGCCCCGGAGGTGATGAGGGGCCGTCGTCAAGCGGAATGCGAAGCGGGCGCACGGGAACTCGGAATCGACCTGCGGATGCTGGGACTGCCCGACGGCGGCCTGAACGCGGCGGACGTCGACGCCGCGCTGCACCCCGTGCTCGACGAATTGGCGCCCGCGACGGTGGCGGTGACGTGGTCCGGCGACGGGCACCCCGACCACCACGTCTGCGTGGAATCGGTGCGGCGCTGGTGCGGGGCGCGGGACGGCGTCGCACTGCTCGAGTTCCCCGTGTGGATGTGGCACTGGGCGCGGCCCGGCGACCCTGACGTGCCGTGGGAGCGGTTGCGGAGGGTAGCGATGCCGCGATCCGAAAGCGCGGCGGCGATCGACGTGCTCACGGAGGACATCACCGCCGATGCCTTCGACCACAAGCGGCGGGCGCTGGCCGCCCACGCCTCGCAGCTGACGCCGCAGTCCGACGCCCCGGACGCCACCGTGATCCTGCCGCCGGCGGTGGTCGAGCGATTCTTCCTCGGCGACGAATGGGTGTTCACGCCGTGAGCGGGGACAACACGAACCGCGACTACATGAACCGCGACTACTTCGAGGGCATCTACGCCGACGGCCCCGACCCGTGGGGCTTCGAGACCAGCGTCTACGAGCGCCGCAAGTACGACCTGACTCTCGCCGCCCTGCCCCGCCGGCAGTACCGCCGAGCGCTCGAGCCGGGCTGCTCCATCGGGGTGCTCACCGCGGATCTCGCGGGCCGTTGCGACGCCGTCGAAGCGTGGGAGCCCATCGACGCTCCCCGCCGCGCGGCCGACGAGCGCACCCCGGCTCACGTCCTCGTCCGCGACGCGATCCTCGGCGAGGCCGAGCCGCTGCCCGGCGCCCCGATCGACCTCATCGTCCTGTCCGAGGTCCTCTACTACCTTCCGGCGAATGGGCTGGAGGGAGCCGTCGACAAGCTACTTGACCAGGCGGAACCGGGCGCGGACGTCGTCGCGGTGCACTGGCGCCACGCGATCGAGGGCATGGAGCTCGACGGCGACGGCGTGCACGAGCGCCTCGCGGAGATGGCGCGGCTCGACGTCATCGGATCGTGGATTGAGGCGGATTTCCGCATCGACGTGTTGCGCCTGCGCTGACGCATTTCGGCCCCGCCCCTGACCGTTCCGGAGGGAGCGCGGGGCTCAGCCGCCGGCGCGCACCCAGTCGCCGCCGTCGCGGCGGACCAGGCCCATCTCCTCGAACCTCCGCAGCCAGCCCTCCATGGGCCAGCGGCCGTGGCGGTCGCGGAACAGGGCGCCGTTGCGCAGGATGTCGTCGAGGTGCTCCACCGGCGGCGAACTGACCGGGTGCCACTGGTGCAGGGCATGCGCCCCGCCGACCCAGGTCAGCGGGATGCCGTGGGCGAGCAGCTGCGCGCCGAAGTCGGTGTCCTCCGCGCCGTAGCCCGCGTACCCCTCGTGGAAGCCGCCGAAGTCGTCGGCGATGCGCCGCCACGTCGCCGCCGTCACCGCGAAGGACAGCGACCAAAACAGGTCATATTCCCGCTCGGTGGCGCGGCGCAGCGTGCCGGCGGGCGGGTTCGGGCGGGCGGGGTGCGGGGCGATGAGCTCGGGCAGCTTGACGACGCCCACCTCCCCCATGCCCTCCGCCAGATACGTCACGGGGCCGGACAGGACCGCCCCGGGATCCCGCGCCGCCGCATCCAGGTACCGGTCGACGAGACCCGGGGCGGGCACGCAATCGGCGTCGAGGAAGACGAGCAGGCCGGAATCGGCCGAATCGGTGTCGGCGTTGGAGGCGTCCGCGCTGGGATCGACGGGAGCGGTGGCAGAGATGGACCCAGTGGCGGAGTGGCCGGACAGCGCGGCGGCGGCGCCGGCGTTGCGGGCCTCCCCCAGACGCACCGGGCCGGGGCCGGTGCAGTCGACGATGTCGGCGCCCGGGATCGGCCAGGTGCGGTCGCCGATCTGGACGACCACGCGGCGGACATCGGGCGCCCACAAATCCAGGCCCTCGTGCTGGCGGGCGACGTGGGCGGCCCGGCCCACCGAGGCGACCGTGACGATGGTGGCGATGGGGGCGGCGAGCGCGTCGCGCCCATCATCAGCCACGGGCCACCCCTTCGATGACGGCGGCGGCGCGGTCGGCGGCGCCTTCGGTGCCC
>NZ_DURI01000192.1 GCF_012837295.1 Corynebacterium sp.
ACTTGCTTCCTTACCTCACTTACTATGATACAGGTGTTCGACCGCCACGCAATCGAACGCGAGGCAACGTTTCGGCGACTTTATGCACCACGAGCACCATTCGCACCGTTCAATGTTCCACCACATGGGATCGAACTCACTGACGAAAGTCCACGGCCGACCGGCTCGGACCGCGGGCCCCTGCGAACGGGCAGGCCGGGCGCGGGGGATTAAGGCCGCCCCGGTCGGCGCACAGGTCCACACAGGCCGACTACCCGGCACTGCGGGCCTGGGCCTGGCGGCCTGCCCAAAGCGCCCAGTCCCGCGAGGACAATCCCCTACTCCGACTTAGCCCCCAGAGACCGGCGAAGTCCGTCGCGCCACTCGGGCAGAGGCGCGAAACCGGCGTCGACCCAGGCTCCGCCATCGAGCACGGACCACGCGGGCCGCTTGGCGGGACGGGGAAACTCCTCCGACGTGCACGGGCGCACGCGGGCGCGGGCGGCCTTACTCTCCGCGGCATCGCCGCCGCGCAGCTCCGAGGCCATGGCGAACACCTCCGACGCCACGTCGTGCCACGTCGCCGCGCCAGTTCCGGTCACGTGGAAGACGCCGCCGACCGGGCGCAACGCCAACTGCCACAGGGCATCGGCGAGGTCGTCGACGAACGTGGGGCTCCCGTGCTGGTCGTCGACGACGTTGATGGACTCGGGCCCCTCGCCGACCCGCCCGCGCTCCTCGAGGCGCAGCATCGTCGACACGAAATCGGGCGCCTCCGGCTGCGTCGGCCCGGAAAACACCCAGGCCGTGCGCACGATCGCGGCCCGCAAACGCGCCTCCGCCACCGCATCGAGCACCGCACGCTCCCCCGCCAGCTTCGTCCGGCCGTACGTGGTGTCGGGCGAGGTGGGATCATCGGCTCGGAGGGGACGCCGCGCCGCTGCCGCTCCTCTTTCCCCTTGCCCTGCCCCTTCCCCGAACACGTAATCCGTGGACACGTGCACGAAAAACGCCCCCTCCTCCGCGCACCGCCGGGCGAGCAATCCGGGCGCGACGGCGTTGATCCGCTCCGCGCCCGCCTCCCCCTCGGGAGTCTCCGCGCCATCGACGTCGGTCCACGCGGCGGCGTTGATCACGACGTCCGCACCGCGCAGCGCCGGATGAGCCGCCACGGCCCCCGCATCCGCGACGTCCAGATCCTCGCGCGTCAGCCACGTCACATCGACGCCCGCGCCCGGCATCCGCCGCCGCAGCGCCGTCCCCAGCTGCCCGCCGGCGCCGACCACCACCGCCCTCGTCACGGCGCCGCTTCCCCCCGCTTCATGGGCTTTTCCGGCGCGTGGTTCGGTCATCGGGCATCCGTTTCATTATCGTGGGGGCGACTGAGTCGTCGTAAAGCAAAAAGCTTGCTTTGCGACGCCCACCTGTCGGCACCAACCGTAGTGCACGCATGGAAGGAACCACTTTGAGCGCACGCAAACCCCAGTCGAGGCACGCCCGGGCCATCCAGGCGCCTCCGACGCAGGGCCGCGACGTCAGCCAGGCATGGCCGGTTCCGCTGCGCTACGTGCTCATCCTCGTGTCCGTGCTGTGCCTGGTCGTCTCCGCGGTCGGCTGGTGGACCGTCGGCCGCGCGGCCGGCAACCTGGGCTCCGGCGGCGACTTCTCGCTCGGCGAGGAGAAGGACGGCGCCACCGACATCCTCCTCGTCGGCTCCGACTCCCGCACCGATGCGCAGGGCAACCCCCTGACGCAGGAGGAAATCGACCTGCTGCGCGCCGGCGACGAAGAGGCGACGAACACCGACACGATCATCGTCATCCGCGTGCCCAACGACGGGTCGTCGGCCACGGCGATCTCCATTCCGCGCGACACGTACATCAAGACGGTCGACGGCAACAAGAAGATCAACGGCGTCTACGGCGACAAGAAGCAGGCCACCGCCGAGAAGCTCGTCGGCGAAGGCACCTCGCCCGAGGACGTGGAGAAGCGGTCCACCGAGGCCGGCCGCCAGGCGCTGATCAACTCCGTCGCCGACCTCACCGGCGTGACCGTCGACCACTACGCCGAGGTCGGCCTGCTCGGCTTCGTGCTGCTCACCGACGCCATCGGCGGCGTCGACGTCTGCCTCAACTACGACGTCTACGACGAGTTCTCCGGCGCCGACTTCCACGCCGGCCGCCAGACCCTCGGCGGCGCCGACGCGCTGAGCTTCGTGCGCCAGCGCCACGGCCTGCCCCGCGGCGACCTGGACCGCATCACCCGCCAGCAGGCGTTCATGGCGTCCTTCGCCAACAAGCTGCTGTCCGCCGGCACGCTGTCGAGCCCCGGCAAGCTCAACGAGCTCGGCGGCGCCGTCCAGCGCTCCGTGGTGCTGGACAACGACTGGGACGTCATGGGCTTCGCCACCCAGATGCAGGGCCTGACCGGCGGCAACGTCAAGTTCGAGACCATCCCCGTCACGTCCATCGACGGCGTCGGCGACTACGGAGAGTCCGTGGTCACCGTGGACCGCGGCCAGGTGCACAAGTACTTCGACGAGCTCCTCGGCGACCCCGAGGCCGAAGCCGCCGCCGAGGCCGCCAAGCCCCGCGACCACGACCCGGCCGAGTACACGGTCAGCGTCTACAACGCCACGGGCATCGAGGGGCTGGCCGCCCGCGCCGCCGGGGTCCTGACCGAGAAGGGCTACGTCGAGGGCACCGTCGCCAACGCCGAGTTCGCCGGCGTCGCCCTCAGCCAGGTCAACACCTCCGACCCGGATGACCCGGCCGCCGCCGCGATCTCCGAGGCGCTCGGCGGCCTGCCGATCGTCCACGACACCACCATGGAGCCCGGCACCATTTCCGTCACCGTCGCCGGCGACTACGAGGGCCCGGGCCTCTACGAGGACGGCTCCGGCGCCGCGACCACCGAGGAAGCCGCCGAGCCCGTCGACGACGGCGCCACCGGCGACGTCGTCGGCCAGGAGGGCATGGCCCCCGAAGAGGACCTGAGCAAGCACATCGACGCCGGCGGCGACGGCGTCATGTGCGTGAACTAGGAGCCTCCTCCGGCCCCGAAGATCAGACCCAGTTCAGGATCTTCGGGGCCATTTCGCGCATTTCCACCTTCCGCACCTTGCCGGACGCCGTCATGGGGAACGCGTCGACGACGTGCAGGTAGCGCGGGATCTTGTGACGGGCCAGCTTCCCGTGGGCGAACTCGCGGAACTTGTCGACGGTCAGCGGAGCCGCCCCATCGTGGAGGATGACCCAGGCCATGATCTCCTCGCCGTACTTGTCGTCCGGCACGCCGATGACCTGAGCGTCGACCACATCGGGGTGGGTGAACAGGAACTCTTCGATCTCGCGCGGGTAGATGTTCTCGCCGCCGCGGATGAGCATGTCCTTGATGCGCCCGGTGATGGCGAGATAGCCCTCGTCATCGAGCGAACCCAGGTCTCCCGTGCGCATCCAGCCGTTCTCGTCGATCGCCTCGGCGGTCTTTTCCGGGTGACGCCAGTACTCCTTCATGACCGCGTACCCGCGCACGAGGATTTCGCCCTGCTCGCCTCGCGGCAAGGTTTCGCCCGTGGCCTGGTCGACGACCTTCGCTTCCAGGTGCGGCATGATCTGGCCGACCGTGTGCACGCGCTTTTCCGGGGAGGAGTCGCGGCGGGTTTGGAAACTGCACGGCGAGGTTTCCGTCATGCCGTAGCAAATGGCGATCTCCCGCATGTTGAATCGCTCCATCACCTCCGTCATCGTCTTCGACGGGCAGGACGTGCCGCCCATGATCCCGGTGCGCAGCGAGGAAAGGTCGTACGGGCTGCCGTACTCCTCGTGGTCGTGGGCTTCCTCGAGCTCGACGATGAACATCGTCGGCACCCCGTACAGCGAGGTCGCCCGCTCCGAATGAACCGCCTTGAGCACGTCGCGCGGCTGGAAGACGGGGCCCGCGATGATCAGCGCGGCACCGCGGCCGAGCGCCGCGATGATGCCCAGCACCATGCCGAACGTGTGAAAGAACGGGATCGGCACCACGACGCGATCGTGCTCGTCGTAACCCAGCAGCTCGGCGGTCTGGTTGGCGTTGTTCAGCAGGTTCCGGTGCGTCAGCGTGGCACCCTTGGGGAAACCGGTCGTTCCCGAGGTGAACTGGATGTTCACCGGATCGTCGGCCGCGACGGCCGCGAAGGCGGCGTCGAGGTCGGCACGGTCGCCGTCGACGTCGCGGGCCATGATGTCCCGCCACTGGTCCGATCCGAAATAGATGACGTCGCTCAACTCGATGCCGCGCTGTTTCGATGCTTCGACGAGCATGGTGCGATAGTCGGAATCCTTGTAGCGACGCGCGGCGAAGACGCACCGGACGCCGGCCTTTTCCAGCACGTAATTCAGCTCGCTCTGGCGGTACGCGGGATTGAGGTTGACCAGGATCAGGCCCAGGCGATGGCACGCGTAGGACACGACCGGCCACTCCCAGCGGTTCGTCGACCAAATGCCGACGCGGTCACCATTTCGGTAGCCGGCGCGTACGAGCGCCGCCGCCAGCCGATCGACCTTCTCGCCGAACTCCCGGTAGGTCAGGCGCACGTCGGCGAATACGTCCACGACCGCCTCACGGTCGGGGACCCGCCGGATCTGGGCGTCGAGGGCTTCCCCGAGCGTGTCGGAGCGCAGCGGCGCCGCCCCCTGGTCCACGGTCGCGCCGATCACGTGGGACAACGGGCGCCCGTCCGCATCGACCACCTCCCTTCCGTACGGGGCGGGCCTGGTGAGGATCTCGGTGGCGTTCATCGTCGCCGCAACGGTCATGATGATTCTCCCTGGGTCGATTTCGGTCAGACATATCGTCTGTGGCCACCCCGACCATAATGTGACCCGGGACACAATTGTTCAGTTATCGGCGATTAATCTTCACTGGCGAAATAAACCGCCGATTTCACCCCCGACCGGGGCCTATTCCCCGGCTCGCGCGACGGTGATCGCGGCTTGCCTGACGACGGGGGCGTCGATCATTTCGCCGTCCAGCTGGAAGGCTCCGACGTTGTCGGCGGCGCGCCCGAGGATGCGGCGCGCACGGTCGAGCTCCTCATCGGAAGGCCGGTAGGCGCGGCGGACGGCCTCGACCATCGCCGGGTGGATGCAGGCGGTGCCCGCGAAACCGCAGCCCGCGGCGTCGAGGGCCTCGAGGTACTGGCCCTTCTCGTCGCGGAAGTCGACGTGGACCGCGTCGATGGCGGCGATGCCGTTGGCCGCCGCATGGATGACCATCATCGTCCGCGCCAGCTGTTGCGGGGCGCGGTAGGGGCGCAGCGGCGCATCGGGACCGCCGGGAATGCCGGCCGCCTCCGCCTCGTCCGGGGTGATCCGCGAGGAGGTGCCGCCCAGCTCGGCGGCGAGATCCTCGGCGCCCCAGAACAGCCCGACGACGTCCGGATGCGACGCGATGGCGCCGATGTTGAGGATCGCCTCCGGCGTCTCGATCATCGCGATCACCTTCAGCCCGGCGAGCTCCTCCGGAATGCGTTCGCGGACCTTCGGCAGCATGACGACGTCGTACGGGCCCTCCTGCGCCAGTTCGGCGTCGCCGGCGAAGGTTGGGGTGTCCGGGCCCGTCACGCGGAGAATGGTGCGCGCGGGGTCCAGCGGATTGTCCGCGATGTTGCGGCGCGCGGCCTCGTGTCCGTCGAGGGCCGCCCCGTCCTCGAGGTCGACGATGACGACGTCGGAACGCTCCGCCGCCTTGGCGAAACGGTCCGGCCGGTCCGCCGGGGCGAACAGCAGGGCGGGGCCGGCGGGGAGCCAGGCGGGGGCGGAGGGTGCAGAAGTCGGGGGATTCATGCCATCGAAATTACCGGGGCGGCGGACGCGGGGAGGCGGGCGTCGCAAAGCCCTCCCCCGGGCCCAGACGCGAAAAACCCGACATCACCGCGGATGTCGGGTTTTCGATGTCGGGATGGGACCCGAACTAGTCGCGGTACAGCAGCAGGGCGTCGCCCTGGCCGCCGCCGCCGCACAGCGAGACGCCGGCCTTGCCGGAGCCGCGGCGCGACAGCTCCATCGCGGCGGTCAGGGCCAGGCGGGCACCGGAGCAGCCGATCGGGTGGCCCAGCGCGATGGCGCCGCCGTGGATGTTGCACTTGTCCAGCGGGTAGTCCAGGTCGCGCAGCGACTTCACGGCGACGGCGCCGAAGGCCTCGTTGATCTCGATGAAGTCGAGGTCGGACGCCTCCCAGCCGGCCAGTCGCAGGGCCTCGGCCAGCGAGTCGGACGGCTGGGCGTGGAGGCCGTTGTCCGGGCCGGCGGTCTGGCCCGCCTTGCCGACGACGGCGAGGTAATCCAGGCCGCGCTCCTCGGCCCAGCCGCGGCGGGCCAGGACCAGCGCGGCGGCGCCGTCGGAGATCGGCGAGGAGTTGCCGGCGGTGATGGTGCCGTTGTCCTTCAGGAACACCGCGCGCAGCTTGGACAGCGACTCGACGGTCGTGTCCGGGCGGATGCCCTGGTCGGCGTCGACGACCACCGGGTCGCCCTTGCGCTGCGGGATCTCGATCGGGGCGATCTCCTGCGCGAAGATGCCGTCGGCCTGGGCCTTGGCGGCGCGCTGGTGCGACAACGCCGCAACCTCGTCCTGGTCGGTGCGGGAAATGCCCAGGTCCGCGTTGGGGCCGTCGGTCAGCGTGCCCATGGACACGCAGTCGTAGGAATCGACCAGGCCGTCGAGCTCCAGCGAATCCTCCAGCTTCAGCGAGCCGTAGGACTTGCCCTTGCGCACGCCGTGGGCGATGTGCGGGGCGTTGGTCATGGATTCCTGGCCGCCGGCGACGACCACGTCGACCTCGCCGAGGCGGATCATGCGGGCGGCGTGGATGACGGCGTCGAGGCCCGACAGGCAGACCTTGGACACGATCTCGGCCGGGGTGGTCCACGGCAGACCGGCCTTGATGGCGGTCTGGCGGGCCGGGTTCTGGCCGGCGCCGGCGAGGATGACCTGGCCGAGGACGACGCGGCCGACGTCCTCCGGCTTGATCCCCGCGCGCTCGACGGCGGCGCGGACGGCGTGGGCGCCGAGGTCGACGGAGGTCATGCTGGCCAGCTGGCCGAGCATCTTGCCCTGCGGGGTGCGGGCGCCGGCGAGGATGACGACGTCGTCGGCGTTCGGGGTGGTGTTTCCGGTCATGGTGTTCGTCTCCCTGTGGGCGCTGCGCATCGGCAGCGCGGTGATGTTTCGTCGAATTGCTTCGTTGGCTCGCTCAGTTAACGGAGCCTAGCGGTTTTGGGCCGGGGCGGGGCGGAAATTCGTGACCGGGGTCACCTGTCCGCCGCGCCCGGCCCGCTAGTCCTCCAGGTCCACCACGTACGCGGCGGCGGTGTTGTTCTCGATGTCGCCGAGCGTCACGCCCGGCGCGAGGCGGCGCAGGATCAGGTGATCGTCGGCGACGTCGAAGCTGCCCAGGTCGGTGATGATCCGCTTGACCACCTTCGCGCCGGTCAGCGGCAGATCGCACTCCTTGACCAGCTTCGGCGAACCGTCGCGGGCGACGTGGTCGGTGAGCACCACCACGCGCGGGGTGCCGGCGACGAGATCCATCGCGCCGCCCATGCCCTTGACCATCTTCCCGGGGATCATCCAATTGGCCAGGTCGCCGGACTCGGAGACCTGCATGGCGCCGAGCACGGCCATCTTCACGTGGCCGCCGCGGATCATGCCGAAGCTCGTCGCCGAGTCGAACACGGCGGCGCCGGGCACGAGGGTGACGGTCTGCTTGCCGGCGTTGATCAGGTCGGCGTCCTCCTCCCCCGCGTAGGGGAAGGGGCCCATGCCCAGGATGCCGTTCTCGCTCTGCAGCAGCACGCGCACCCCGTCGGGGATGTGGTTGGCCACCAGCGTCGGGATGCCGATGCCCAGATTGACGTAGTCGCCGTCGTTCAGCTCGGTCGCCGCCATGGCGGCCATCTCGTCGCGGGTCCAGCCCCGCTTCTCCGCGGTCTCATTCGGTGCCATGTCAGATCTCCTCCCCGGCCGCGGCGGGGCGCGGCCTGGTGGTCCGTTGTTCGATGGGCTTCTCGCGATCGGTCGCCGGCACGACGTGGTCGACGAACACGCCGGCGGTCATGACCGAGTCGGGCTCGACGGAGCCGCGATCGAGCAGCTCCTCCACCTGCGCGATGGTGACCTTGCCGGACGCCGCGCACAGGGGGTTGAAGTTCTGGGCGGTGGAGCGGTAGACGAGGTTGCCGTCGACGTCGCCGCGCCAGGCGTGGACCAGCGCCAGGTCGGCGACGATGCCGCGCTCCTGGACGTAGGTGCGGCCGTCGAACTCGGCGTGCGGCTTGCCCTCGGCGACGAGCGTGCCCACGCCCGTGGCGGTGTAGAACGCGGGGATGCCCGCACCGCCGGCGCGGAGTCGCTCGGCGAGCGTGCCCTGCGGGTTGAACTCCACCTCCAGCTCGCCGTCGAGGTACTGCTTGGCGAAGAGCTTGTTCTCGCCGACGTAGCTGGCCACGACCTTGGACACCTGGTGGTTCTCCAGCAGGATGCCCAGCCCCTGGCCGTCGACGCCCATGTTGTTGGACACGATGGTCAGGTTCTTGGCCCCGGAGTCGCGCAGGCCCTCGATGAGGTCGAAGGGCACGCCGCACAGGCCGAACCCGCCGACGGCGATGGTCATGCCGTCGCGCACGTTGGCCGCGACGAGCTCGCGGATGGACGCATCGGTGGTCTTCGACATGGCGATCACACCCAGCCCAGCAGCTTCGGAGCCATCTCGCGCATCTCGACCTTGCGCACCTTGCCCGACGCGGTCATCGGGAAGGAATCCGTGACGTGGACGTAGCGCGGGATCTTGTGGCGCGACAGCTTGCCGTGCGCGAACTCCGCGATCTGGTCGGCGGTCAGGTCCCCGTCCTCGTCGTGAAGAATGACCCAGGCCATGATCTCCTCGCCGTACTTGTCGTCCGGCACGCCGATCACCTGCGCGTCGACGATGTCCGGGTGCGTGAACAGGAACTCCTCGATCTCGCGCGGGTAGATGTTCTCGCCGCCGCGGATGAGCATGTCCTTGATGCGGCCGGTGATGGCCAGGTAGCCCTCGTCGTCGATGACGCCGAGGTCGCCGGTGTGCATCCAGCCGTCCTCGTCGATGGCCTCGGCGGTCTTCTCCGGGTGGTGCCAGTACTCCTTCATCACGGAGTAGCCGCGGACGACGACCTCGCCCTGCGCGCCGCGCGGCAGGGTCTCGCCGGTGTCCTCGTCGATGACGCGGGCCTCGAGGTGCGGCATGATCTGGCCGACTGTGTTGACGCGCTTGTCCAGCGGCGAGTCGGCGCGGGTCTGGAAGCTCACCGGCGAGGTCTCCGTCATGCCGTAGCAGATGGCGATCTCGGTCATGTTCAGCTTGTCCATGACGTCGCGCATGGTCTTCGACGGGCAGGACGTGCCGGCCATGACGCCGGTGCGCAGGGTCGACAGGTCGTAGGGGCTGCCGTACTCCTCGTGGTCGTGGGCCTCCTCCAGCTCGTTGATGAACATGGTGGGCACGCCGTACAGGGACGTCGCCTTGGCGGAGTGGACGGCCTTGAGGGTTTCGCGGGCCTTGAAGCTCGGCGCCGGGATGATGATCGCGCCGCCGTGGGTGAAGGTGGCGAAGGTGCCGATGACCATGCCGAAGGTGTGGAAGAACGGCACCGGCACGCAGACGCGGTCGTTCTCGGTGTAGCCGAGCAGCTCGCCGATGAAGTAGCCGTTGTTCAGCAGGTTCCGGTGCGTCAGCGTCGCGCCCTTGGGGAAGCCGGTGGTGCCGGAGGTGAACTGGATGTTGATGGGGTCCTCGGGCTTGACCTCGGCGACGTACTCGGACAGGTCGTCGATGTCGCCGTGCATGCGCTCGTACCAGTCGGCGGAGCCGAAGTAGATGACCTTGTCCAGGTTGACGCCGCGCTGCTTCGACGCCTCGATGAGCATCGTGCGGTAGTCGGAGTCCTTGAAGCGGCGGGCGGCGAAGACGCAGCGCACGCCGGCCTTCTCCAGGACGTAGTTCAGCTCGTGCTGGCGGTAGGCGGGGTTGATGTTGACCAGGATGAGGCCAAGGTGGTGGCAGGCGTACTGGACGACGGTCCACTCCCAGCGGTTGGTGGACCAGATGCCGATGCGGTCGCCCTTGCGGTAGCCGGCGCGGACGAAGGCGGTGGCCAGGCGCAGGACGCGGTTGTAGAAGCGCTCGTAGGTGAAGGACACGTCGGCGTAGACGTCGACGATGCACTCCTTGGAGGGGTACTTCTCCACGATGGCGCGGAGGTTCTCGCCGAGGGTTTCGGTGCGCAGCGGGGCGGCGCCCTGATCGACGCCGGCGCCGATCACGTGGGACATCTTGTTGCCGTCGTCGTCGACGACGTCCTTGCCGTAGGGGGCGGGGGCGGTCTTGAGCTGGGACATCGGTTTCTCCTGGTGGTCCGTGCCGCGGGGTGCGGGTCGTGCTGGGTTGGTGCGGGGATGGTGCGGGAAGGGTTTGCGTTTCTTGCTTTGCGACGCCTACGTGGCAGCCGCTTCGGCGCGTCTGGCGATGGCTTCGGCCTGGCGGAACAGCGGGGCATCGACCATGCGTCCCTCGAAGCTGAACGCTCCCCCGTCGTCGCGGGCTGCGGCGAGCAGGCGGCGGGCCCAGTCGGCTTCCTCGTCGGTGGGGCGGTAGGCCTCGCGGATGGTGGCGACCTGCCCGGGGTGGATGCAGACGGTGGCGGCGTAGCCCAGGGCGGCGGCGTCGAGGGCTTCGGCGCGCAGGCCGTCGTCGTCGGCGATGTCCACGTGGACCGAGTCCAGGGCGGCGCGGCCGAAGGCGGCGGCGGCGAGCTGGG
>NZ_DURI01000193.1 GCF_012837295.1 Corynebacterium sp.
ACCGTGCCGATGACCATCGTGCCCTTCGACCCGGTGGAATCCTCCGCGTCCATGAAGCCCTCGAGATAGGCCACGGCCGTCTTCATCGTCTCCGCCGACTGCAGCACGAACGGCAGCTGCATCTGGCCGGAACCGAACAGCTCGCCGACGGTCTGCATGCCGCGCAGCAGATCCTCGTTGACGATCGCCAGCGGGTCCTTCTCCTTCATGCCCTCGTCGAGGTCCGCCTCGATGCCGGTGCGCTCACCGTCGATGATGCGCTGCGCCAGACGATCGAACAGCGGCAGCGCGGCCAGTTTCTCGGCGCGGGCGTCCTTGGCGTCGGCGGCGGACACGCCGTCGAAAAGCTCCATGAAGGTCTGCAGCGGGTCGTAGGCCCCGTCCGGGTGGTCGTCGCCGCGGCGGCGATCGTAGACCATGTCCAGGGCGACTTCGCGCTGGCGCTCGTCGATGCGGTTCATGGGCAGGATCTTCGAGCTGTGCGCGATCGCCGAATCCAGGCCCGCCTCGATGCACTCGTTGAGGAACACCGAGTTGAGCACCTGGCGGGCGGCGGGGTTCAGGCCGAAGGAGATGTTCGACAGGCCCAGGGTCGTGTGGACCTCCGGGTGGCGCTTCTTCAGCTCGCGGATGGCCTCGATGGTCTCGATGCCGTCGCGGCGGGTCTCCTCCTGGCCGGTGGAGATGGGGAACGTCAGGCAGTCGACGATGATGTCCTGCTCGCGCAGGCCCCACGTGCCGGTGATGTCGGCGATGAGCCGTTCGGCGATCTCGACCTTCTTCTCGCGGGTGCGAGCCTGGCCGTCCTCGTCGATGGCCAGCGCGACGACGGTGGCGCCGTGCTCGACGGCCAGCTCCATGATGCGGTGGTAGCGCGAGCCCGGGCCGTCGCCGTCCTCGAAGTTCACCGAGTTCAGGGCGCTGCGGCCGCCGAGGTGCTCCAGGCCGACGCGCAGGACGTCGGGCTCGGTGGAGTCGAGCATGACCGGCAGCGTCACCGACGTGGCGATCTGGGCGGCCAGCGTGGCCATGTCCTCGCGGCCGTCGCGGCCGACGTAGTCGACGCACAGGTCGATCATGTGGGAGCCGTCGGTGACCTGGCCGCGGGCGATGTTCAGGCACTTCTCCCAGTCGGCGGCGAGCATGGCCTCGCGGAACGCCTTCGAGCCGTTGGCGTTGGTGCGCTCGCCGATCATGGTGATGCCGATGTCCTGCGTCAGCGGCATGGTCGAGTACAGCGAGGCGACGTCGTCGGTGCGGTTGGGGTCGCGCTCGGCGCGGGTCGCGGGGCCGCGGTCGGCCCAGTCGCCTTCGCCGATGACGGCGTCGCGCACGGCGGAAATGTGCTCCGGCGTGGTGCCGCAGCAGCCGCCGACCATGGACAGGCCGTAATCCTCGACGAAGCCGCGCAGCGCGGTGGCCAGGTCGGGAGCCGTCAGCGGGTAGGTCGCGCCGTTCTTGCCCAGCACGGGCAGGCCGGCGTTGGGCATGACGGAGACGGGGATGCGCGCGTTCTTGGACAGGTAGCGCAGGTGCTCGCTCATCTCGTCCGGGCCGGTGGCGCAGTTCAGGCCGATCATGTCGATGCCCAGCGGCTCCAGCGCGGTCAGCGCCGCGCCGATCTCGGAGCCCATCAGCATGGTGCCGGTGGTCTCCACGGTGACGTGGACGATGATCGGGATGCGCTTGCCCAGCTGCCGCATGGCCTCCTTGACGCCGTTGACGGCGGCGCGGACCTGCAGCAGGTCCTGCGCGGTTTCGATGAGGAAGCAGTCGGCGCCGCCGTCGAGCATGCCCAGGCCGCACTCGACGTAGGCGTCGCGCAGCGTGGCGTAGGGGGCGTGGCCGAGGCTCGGCAGCTTCGTGCCGGGGCCGATGGAGCCGGCGACGAAACGCGGCATGCCGTCGCGGCCGGGGCCCATCTCGTCGGCGACGCGGCGGGCGATGGCCGTGCCCTTCTCCGCGAGCTCGCGGATGCGGTCCTCGATGTCGTAGTCCGCCAGGTTCGGCAGGTTGCAGCCGAAGGTGTTGGTCTCGACCAGATCGGCGCCGGCCTCGAAGTAGCGGCGGTGGATCGTCTCGAGGATGTCCGGTCGGGTGTCGTTGAGGATCTCGTTGCAGCCCTCGAGGCCCAGGAAATCCTTCTCCACGTCGAGATCGAACGATTGCAGCTGGGTGCCCATGGCGCCGTCGCCGATGAGCACGCGCTCGCGCAGAGCGGTGAGGAACGGGGAATCCACGTGATCGACCATGGGTAGACACCTTAGTCTGTTGTGCCCGTCAACCAGGTGTCGGGTCGGACCCATGCTTGACGACGGCCAATCTCCCCGCGGTCCGTCGTCAAGCAGATTCGTGCCGTGGGACTAGAAGTCGCGCTCCGGGAGGTCGTCGTGCCCCTCGTCCAGGCCCGCGGCGCGGGCGGCGCGGATGAGCAGCGGCACCAGCGTCTCGCGCTCCTCGGGTTCGAGCACGGCGTCGTCGTGGTTGGCGTTGACGGCGTTGAGGTCGGCGGTGACGCGGTCGACGACGGCCATCAGCGCCTCCTGCGACGCCGGCTCGCGCTGGGCGGACAGGGCGTCGAGGGCGTCGAAGTAGCGCTCGACGACGTCGCGCACCTCCGCCACCGCGGCGACGTCGAAGGGCTCGAACCAATTCTCGCGGTCCTCCTCCGAGAGGTAGGAACCGGTGGCGTAGGACTCCAGGTCGCCGGCGAACTCGTCGAGTTCCGGCTGGAACGTGTCGCGGATCATGCGCCAATCATGCCCGCGCGCAAGCCGTTTCGCCGGGCGGGCGCCGGCGCGGGTGGGGTGCGGGGGCAGATGCTCAGAGTTTGACGCCCAGCAGGGCGTCGAGGGCGACGGCCATGTCGGCGCCCGGGCCGGTGAAGCCGGATGCGGCATCGGAGCCAACGGACTCGCGGCCGCCGAGGACGGCGTCCGCCCACTCGTCGACGGCGGCCAGCGCGCGCGGGGTGTCCAGGTCGTCGGACAGGGCCTCGCGGACGGCGGTGATGGTCGCCGTGACGTCGCTGGAAGCCGCGGCCGCGGCCCGGCGCCACCGGTCCAGGCGCTCATTGGCGGCGGCGAGGATCTCGTCGGACCAGTCGCGGTCCGAGCGGTAGTGCCCCGCGAAGACGCCCAGGCGGATCGCCGACGGATCGGTGCCGGCGGCGACGAGCTTGGACACGAAGACCAGGTTGCCCAGGGACTTGGACATCTTCACGCCGTCCAGCGCGATCATCCCGGAGTGGACGTAGTGCTTCGCCATGCGCGGGTGCCCCGTGGCGGCCTCGGCGTGGGCGGCGGAGAACTCGTGGTGCGGGAACGCCAGATCGCTGCCGCCGCCCTGGATGTCGAAGCCGACGCCCAGGCGGTTGACGGCGATGGCCGAGCATTCGATGTGCCAGCCAGGGCGGCCGCGGCCGAAGGGGGCGTCCCACGCCGGCTCGCCGTCGCGCTCGGCGCGCCACAGCAGCGCGTCGAGGGGATCGCGCTTGCCGGGGCGGTCGGGGTCTCCCCCGCGCTCGGCGAACAGCTCCGCCATGGTCGCCTCGTCGTAGTTCGACTCGTAGCCGAAGTCCGCGGTGGCGTTGCGGTCGAAGTAGACGTCCGCGTATTCGTCGTCGAGCTGGTACGCGGCACCCGACTCCAGCAGGCGGCCGACCATCTCCACGACCTCGCCGACGCTCTCGATCGCGCCGATGTAGTCGCGCGGCGGGATCACCGACAGGTTCTTCATGTCGTCGCGGAACAGGTCGATCTGCGACTGGCCGAGCTCGCGCCAGTCCACGCCGTCGCGCTCGGCGCGCTCGAACAGCGGGTCGTCGACGTCGGTGATGTTCTGGACGTAGTGGACCTCGTGGCCGTTGTCGAGCAGCACGCGGTAGGCCAGATCGAAGGTCAGGTAGGTGGCCGCGTGGCCCAGGTGCGTCGCGTCGTACGGGGTGATGCCGCAGACGTACATCGTTGCGGTCTTGCGCGGCCGCACCGGCCTGATCGCCTCATCGGCGGTGTCGTGCAGGCGGAGCGGGACGGGATCGCCCGCGACGGAAGGGACGGTCGGGATGGGCCACGAATGCATGCCGGAAACCTTACATCGGCTGCATGACGCCGATTCCCAGCAGGACCATCACCAGGATGCCCACCGGGATGCGGTACGCCGCGAACCAGGCGAAGGAGTGGTTGGCCACGAACTTCAGCAGCCAGGCGATCGCGGCGTAGCCGACGACGAAAGCGACCAGCGTGCCCACCAGCAGCTGGGCACCGGACGCGGCCTGCCCGGCGGCCGGGTCGAAGGCGTCGGGAAGCGAGAACAGGCCCGACGCCAGGACCGCCGGGATGGCCAGCAGGAAGCTGAAGCGCGTGGCGACCTCGCGGTCGAGGTTCAGGAACAGGCCGGCCGAGATCGTGCCGCCGGAGCGGGACACGCCGGGGATCAGCGCCAGGCACTGCGCGAAGCCCATGACGATCGCGTCGCGCATGGTCAGCTCGTCGAAGCTGCGGTCGCGCCGCGAGAACTTCTCCGCCGCGATGAACACGAAGGAGAACAGGACCAGCACGGTTGCGGTGATCCACAGGTTGCGCAGGCCCTCGCGGATGATGTCCTTGCCGAAGAACCCGATGATCGCGATGGGCAGCGTGCCCACGATGACCATCCAGCCCATGCGGTAGTCGAAGTCGCGGGCGTCCTTGTTGAACAGCCCCCGGAACCACGCGGTGAGGATCCGCCAGATGTCCTTGGCGAAGAACACCAGCACCGCGGCTTCCGTGCCCAGCTGGATGACGGCGGTGAACGACGCGCCGGCGTCGGCGCCCCAGAACAGTTCCGACACGATGCGCAGGTGGCCGGAGGAGCTGACCGGCAGGAATTCGGTGAGGCCCTGGACGATGGACAGGACGATGGTCTGCAGCCACGTCATGTCGGTGGCCCCGGCCGACTCGGCGGCCGCGAAGATGGCGGGGGTAGAAGTCACGGCGGACAGGCTACTCCCCCTGCGCGTGAATCGGGGTACCGCCGCGTGACGACGGTCCGCGTCTCCCCCGGCTCGGTGTGCCGGGTCGGGCATGCCGGGCACGTAGAGTGGGGCGGGTGCGACGACGACTACTTGGAGCCAGCGGGCTGAGGGTGTCCGCCCTCGGGCTGGGCACCGCGACGTGGGGTGCGGGAACCGACCGCGATGAGGCGGCGAAGATTCTGGTGGATTTCGTCGACGCGGGCGGGACCCTGGTCGACGCGACCCCGGTGACCGGTTCGGGCTCCCCCGAGGACATGCTCGGGTCGGTGCTGCGGCGCAAGGGGATGCGCGGCGACGTCGTGTTGTCGGCCGCCTCCGGCGTCGACCCCGGGCAGCCGGTGGGCCGCCGGGTGGATTGTTCGCGCCGGGCGCTCATCGCCGACCTCGACGCGTTGCTGGATCGCCTGCACGTCGATCACGTGGACATCTGGTCGGCCGGGTACTGGGACGCCTCGACGCCGCCGGAGGAGGTCGCGGACACCCTCGAGTTCGCCGTGCGTTCCGGGCGGGTCCGGTACGCGGGCGTGCGCGGCTACACGGGCTGGCAGCTGGCGGTGACGCACTCGGCCGCCGGGCGCATCCGGCCCGTCGTCGCCCAGCACGAGCTGAGCCTTCTGCAGCGCGGCCCGGAACAGGAACTGCTGCCGGCCGCCGCGCACCTTGGCGTGGGCTTCATCGCCGGGGCCGCGTTGGCCCAGGGCGTGCTCACGGGCAAATACCGCGACTCGATCCCGGAGGACTCCCGCGGTGCCTCCGAGCACGCCGACGCCGAAGTGCAGGACTACCTCGACCCGCACGGCGTCACCGTCGTCGGCGCGCTGTGCACCGCCGCCGAGGGCCTGGGCGTGTCCCCGCCGGCCGCCGCGCTGGCGTGGACTCGCGATCGCCCGGGGGTGACGTCGGTGCTCATGGGCGCCCGCACCCGCGGGCAGCTCCGCGAATTGCTCGCCGCCGATGACCTCGTCCTGCCCGGCGCCATCTGCGACGCGCTCGACGACGTGTCGTTGTAGGCCGGCGACTGCGGGGCCCACGAAAACGCCGAAGCCGGGGGCGGCCGCGGAAACCCCGGGTGGTACCGTCGTCAAGCGTGAGCAGCAACTCCCGCATTCGCATGTCCGTCGCCCTCGCAGGCCTCGCCGCACTGGCCCTTCCGCTGGCGGCGTGTGGTTCCGATGCAGAAGGCGAGGTGGTCGCGGGCATGGGCAACGCGACGCCGTTGCCCGCCGCCGGAGGTTCGGCGGACGAGCCCGCCGGAAAGGTCATCGACCTGGACGAAAACGTCACCGGCGCCCTGCGCGTCGATGACCGGATCCTGCTGCGCGCCGAGTCGAAGGTGCTGTCCGGCACCCCGGAGGACCCGGCGATGGATTCCAACGACGTCGACGCGGCCTGCGGCGATCTCGCCCCGGCCGGCAACGTCGCCGTGCTCCCCTGCCCCGACGGCATCCACGTCCTCGCCGAGGACGGGTCCGGCACCGCCGTCATCGGCCGCGGCACCGCCTACACCGCCGCCGTCGGGCTGTCCGACGGCCGCATCGTCGGCCACCGCGCCGATTCCGACCGGGTCGACGTCTTCGGCGCCGACGGCGAACACGCCGATGACTTCGCCGTGTCGCGGCACGGTTCCCAGCTGCTGTCCGTGCCGTCGAACCGCGAGTCTGCGGTGCTGCTGGAGATCAACCGGCCGGAGACCTCGGTCCACGAGATCATCCTCGACGAGTCCCGCCCGGGTTCGGGCCTGCGCGCCGGCATCGGCGTCGGTCCCGCGTCCGTCGGCGAGGACGGCACCGTCGCGGCCGTGGACGTCAAGGGCGGGCAGCTGTTGATCTACACCGCCGGCGACGTCGTGCGCCTGCACAATTCCACGCCGGTGCCGGAGGGGCCGTGGGCCGTCGCCGTCGATTCCGCCCGCAACCTCGTGTGGGTCACCTCCACCGTCGACGGCGTGCTGACGGCCTACGACATCTCCACCGGCACCGCGCTGAAGGCGGCGCAGCTGCCCACCGTCGCGGACGCCCAGGCGCTCGTGGTCACCGCCGACGGCGATCTGGTGGCCTACTCCGCTTCGGGTGCCGGGGCGCAGCACGTGACCGCCGGCGACGTCGACAAGGCCCTCGAAGAGGGCAAGGCCGACCTCGACGCCGAGCGTGAACTGATGAACCCGCGCGAGCCGAAGGACCGCCTGCCCAGCGGCGAGGGCGAAGGCGAGTAATCTGCCGGTTGACGCCAGTTCGACGAGGGCCCGAGGAGCAACCGTGTCCCATCCCATCCGCACCGCCGCGTACCAGGCTTCCCTGAAGGCGATGTTCCAGCTCCCGCCGGAGCGCATCCACGTGATGATGAACGACTGGCTGGCCCGCCTCCAGCGCGCCCCGAAGGTGCGGCGCGCCATCGCGCGGCTGCTCGTCGTCGATGAGCCGGCCCTGCGGCAGACCGTGTTCGGCGTGGACTTCCCCCGTCCCCTCGGTTTGGCGGCGGGCTTCGACAAGGCCGCCACCGCGGCGGACTGCTGGTCGGACCTCGGTTTCGGCTACGCGGAGCTGGGCACGGTGACCGCGCAGGCGCAGCCGGGCAACCCGACGCCGCGGCTGTTCCGCCTGAAGGAGGATCGGGCGATCCTCAACCGCATGGGCTTCAACAATCCGGGCGCGGAACTCGTGGCGGGCAATCTGCGCAACCGCCGCGGCGATGGCGTCATCGGCGTGAACCTGGGCAAGACCAAGGTCGTGCCGTTGGACGGCGCCGTCGACGACTACCGCCAGTCGGCCCGCGCGCTCGGCGACCTGGCCGATTACGTCGTGGTCAACGTCTCCTCCCCCAACACCCCGGGTCTGCGCGACCTGCAGGCGGTGGAGACGCTGCGGCCGATTCTCGCGGCCGTGCAGGAGGAGACCACGTCGCCGGTGCTGGTGAAGATCGCCCCGGACCTGTCCGACGAGGACGTCCTCGCCGTCGCCGACCTCGCCGTGGAGTTGGGCCTGGCCGGCATCGTTGCCACGAACACGACCATTTCGCGCGAGGGCCTGAAGACCCCGGCGTCGATCGTGAAGAAGATGGGCGCCGGTGGCGTCTCCGGCGCGCCCGTCGCGGCCCGCGCGCTGGAGGTGCTGCGGCTGCTGCACGGCCACGTCGGCGGGAAGCTGACGTTGATCAGCGTCGGCGGCATCGAGACGCCGCAGCAGGCGTGGGAGCGCATCGCCGCCGGTGCCACCCTGTTGCAGGGATATACGCCGCTGATCTACGGCGGCCCGGATTGGATCCGCGACATCCACCTGGGCAT
>NZ_DURI01000194.1 GCF_012837295.1 Corynebacterium sp.
GCATGTCTGCCTTCCCGGGTTTCCCGTTTTCCGCGATCGTCGGCCAGGACCGGCTCCGTCTGGCGCTGTTGCTGACGGCGGTGTCGCCGGGGATCGGCGGCGTGGTGGTGCGCGGCGAGAAGGGCACGGCCAAGACGACGGCGGTGCGCGCGCTGGGGCCGTTGCTGCCGAAGGGGGCCGTGGTCGACCTTCCGTTGGGGGCGACCGAGGACCGTGTCGTCGGTTCCATCGACGTCGAGTCGGTCTTGACCACCGGCCACGCCGATTTCCGACCGGGCCTGCTGTCCAATGCCGACGGCGGAGTGCTCTACGTCGACGAGGTCAATCTCCTGGCCGATCATCTCGTCGACGTGCTGCTCGATGCCGCCGCAACCGGCCGCGTCACCGTCGAGCGCGATGGCGTGTCGCACGTCGAGGAGACGTCCTTCGTTCTCGTCGGCACCATGAACCCCGAGGAGGGGGAGCTTCGCCCGCAGTTGCTCGACCGCTTCGGGCTCGCCGTCGACGTCACGGCCTCGCGGGATCCCGAGGTGCGGGTGGAGATCATGCGCCGTCGCCTGGCGTACGAGTCCGACCCGCGTGCCTTCGCGTCCCGCTGGGCGGAGGCCGATGGCGATCTGCGCGACCGGTTGGCCCGGGCCCGCGCGCTGGTCGGCGAGATTCCGCTTGACGACGTCCACCTCGCCCGCATTGCGTCGTTGTGCGCCGATTTCGACGTGGACGGCATGCGCGCGGACCTGGTCATCGCACGGACCGCCCGCGCCCACGCCGCATGGCGGGGCGCCTCCGAGATCGACTCGGAGGACATCCGCATCGCCGCCGAACTCGCGCTGCCGCACCGTCGCCGGCGGGATCCCTTCGACGCGCCGGGAGTCGACCAGCAGGATCTCGACGACGCGCTCGACCGCGCCGAGGACCGCTACCCCGACGAAGACGATCACGCCGAGGAGGCGCCGCAGCCGGAGACGCCCGACGCCACGGACGGGCCGGAGGAGGGGGACGCGGAGACGTCGTCAAGCGATGAGCCGGCCCCGGAGCAGCCGGACGCCCCCGCGCCGACGGGAGGTACTGCCCGACTGGGCCATCCCTTTCGCGGCTAGGACGCTGCTGCTCGACGGCGTTGGCGCGGGAGCCGACGGCCGCCGCGGCCGGGCCGCCGGACCCCGCGGGCGCGACATCCGGGCCGTGCGGGATGGCCGGGGAGTGCACGTGCCGGGGACGGTGCTCGCCGCCGCCGAGCGCGGAGCGGGCATCGACGACGGGATGGTGTCGCTCATCGGCGCGGACCTGCGCGGGGCCGAGCGCGAGGGGCGGGAGTCGAACCTCATCGTGTTCCTCGTCGACGCCTCCGGGTCCATGGCCGCACGGGACCGGCTCGAGGCGGTGACGGGCGCGGTGCAATCACTGCTTCGCGACGCCTACCAGCGCCGCGATCGCGTGGCCGTGGTCAGCTTCCGCGGCGATGGCGCAACCGTGGAACTGCCGCCCACGCGGTCGACGGTGGCCGCGAGCCGCCGGCTCGACGACGTTCGCACCGGCGGCCGGACGCCGCTGGCGTCGGGGCTGGAGACCGCGCGGGAGCTGATCGAGCGCGAATACCGGCGCGATCCGTCGCGGCGGGCGATGCTCGTGGTGCTGTCGGACGGGCGCGCGACGTCCGCCGGGGGACGCGAGACCGCCGCACTGGCCGCCGATGCGATCCGGCGCAGGGGAGTGGCCGGGTCGATCGTCGTGGACTGCGAATCAGGCCGCGTGCGGCTGGGGCTGGCCAAGGAGCTGGCGTCGCAGCTCGGGGCACCGTGCCTGCGGATCGAAGACCTCAAGGCGGACGCCGTCGCCGGCGTGGTGAAGGCGGCGGTCGGCGCGTGAGC
>NZ_DURI01000195.1 GCF_012837295.1 Corynebacterium sp.
CGTCGACGCTGATGAGCGCCGAAGCCGATCAGCCCCGCAAGGTCATCGGCACGGTCTCCGCGGCCGAGTTCCTGGTCGCCGTCGCCGCCGTCATCGGTTTCCTGCCGATGCTGCGCGAAGAGTTCTCCGCCCACACCCTGCCGATCATCTGCCTGCTCGTCGGCGGCATCGCCGCGGCTCCCCTGGCCGCGTACCTGGTCGGCCGGATCAACCCCCGCAGCCTGGGCATCGTCATCGGCGGCGTGCTGGTCTTCCTCAACATCCGCACGCTGGCCGACGGCCACCTCCCCGGCGCCGCCCTGGGCGTCCTGCTCGGCGCCTGGGTCGCCGCGGTGGCCGCCACCCTGCTGTGGTCCCGCCGTCACGACACCCTGCCGTGGCGCCGCAAGAGGGTCGAGCTGCGGGAGGCCGAGAAGCCCGATCCGGCCATCGCCGCCGAAGTGAACTAGAAGAAGCGAACCAGAAGAAACGTACCGAACGGTCTGCCTCAGGGCCGTCGTCAAGCGAAGAGAGTGACCCCATGACCACCGCCACCAAGCCCGCCCGCCGCCCCAAGGCGAAGAAGCCCCAGGGGCAATGGCTCATCGACGGCCGCGAGCCGCTCAACGACGACGAGCGCATCAAGCAGGAGGACGCCGGCATCGCCGTGCAGCAGCGCGTCCGCGACATCTACGCCAAGCAGGGCTTCGACTCCATCCCCGCCGAGGACCTCGCCCCGCGCTTCAAGTGGATCGGCCTGTACACCCAGCGCAAGCAGAACCTCGGCGGCGAGCACACCGGCGTCAAGACCAACGCCGAGCTGCAGGACAAGTACTTCATGCTGCGCATCCGCCTCGACGGCGGGCAGACCACCACCGCGGGCCTGCGCGCCATCGGCGAGATCTCCCGCGACTTTGCCCGCGACACCGCGGACTTCTCCGACCGCCAGAACGTGCAGCTGCACTGGATCCGCATCGAGGACATGCCGGAGATCTGGGACCGCCTGGCCGCCGTCGGCCTGGACACCCACTTCGGCTGCGGCGACGTGCCGCGCGTCATCCTCGGCTCGCCCGTGGCCGGCGTCGCGGCCGACGAGATCATCGACGGCACCCCGGCGATCCGCCGCATCAAGGACGAGTACCTGTCCACCGACGAGTTCAACAACCTGCCGCGCAAGTTCAAGTCCGCCGTGTCCGGCTCGCCGCGCCTGGACGTCACCCATGAGGTGCAGGACGTCGCGTTCGTCGGCGTCGACCACCCGGAGCACGGCCCGGGCTTCGACGTGTGGGTCGGCGGCGGCCTGTCCACCAACCCGATGCTCGGCCAGCGCCTCGGCGCGTGGGTGCCGCTCGACGACGTCCCCGAGGTGTGGGCCGGCGTCGCCCGCATCTTCCGCGACTACGGCTACCGCCGACTGCGCACCCGCGCCCGCCTGAAGTTCCTGGTCGCCGAGTGGGGCATCGAGAAGTTCCGCCAGGTGCTCGAGGACGACTACCTGGGTCGCAAGCTCGCCGACGGTCCCGCGCCGGAGCCGTGGGAGGCCGACCGCGACCACATCGGCGTCCACCCGCAGAAGGACGGCAAGTTCTACGTCGGCGTCAAGCCCGCCGTCGGCCGCGTGCCGGGCACCGACCTGGTCAAGCTCGCCGACATCGCCGAGGCCCACGGCATCGGCCGCGTGCGCACCACGGTGATGAAGGAGCTGGTGCTCCTCGACGTCGAGGCCGACCGCATCGACTCGCTGGTCGCGGATCTCGACGAGCTCGGGTTGTCCGCGAACCCCTCCGCTTTCCGACGGGGCATCATCTCGTGCACCGGCCTGGAGTTCTGCAAGCTGGCGCTGGTCACCACCCGCACCCGCGCGATCGACCTGGTCGCCGACCTGGAGGCCCGCCTCGGCGACCTCGACGTGCCGCTGGGGATCTCGCTCAACGGCTGCCCCAACGCCTGCGCCCGCACGCAGATCGCCGACATCGGCCTGAAGGGGCAGATCGTCACCGACGACGAGGGCAACCGCGTCGAGGGCTTCCAGGTCCACCTCGGCGGTGCGCTGGGCCTCGACGCCAACTTCGGCCGCAAGCTGCGCGGCCACAAGGTCACCTCCGCCGAGCTGGGCGACTACATCGAGCGCATCGTGAACAACTTCAAGGAGCAGCGCACCGAGGGCGAGCAGTTCCGCCACTGGGTCGTCCGCGCCGCCGAGGAGGACCTCCAGTGAGCGACGCAGCCAACCTGGGCATCTCGGGCCGTTCGGCCCACCCGAACCCCAACCGCGGCGCGGTCATGCACTGCCCGTACTGCGGCGGGGAGAACCTCTGGCCCGACGCCGAAACCGATTACGCGTGGGAGTGCCGCGAATGCTGCCGCGTGTTCACCGTCAAACTGCACGGACAAGTTGAAAGGGGAGTGGCATGAGCACCGCGATTCAGCCCTCGACCGAAAACCCCGACGTCCTCGCCGACCCCGCCGTCGCCCGCCGCCTGCTGGAGCTCGCGCTGGACCATGGCCCGTCGCTGGAGAAGCTCTCCGCCGGCGAGATCATCGAATGGGGCGCCGAGCACCTGGGCACCAACCTGGCCGTGACCATGTCCATGCAGGACACGGTGCTGGCCGAACTCGCGGCGCGCCACGCCCCGGACGCCGACCTGATCTTCCTGGACACCGGCTACCACTTCCCGGAGACCATCGAGGTGGCGGATGCCGTCGACAAGCGATACCCGAACCGTCTGCTGCGCATCCAGCCGGTGGCCGGCGCCGTCCCGGAGCTGTACAAGACCGACATGACCGCGTGCTGCGCCCAGCGCAAGGTCGAACCGCTGGCACGGATGAAGCTGCCCTACGAGGGCTGGGTCACCGGCCTCAAGCGCGTCGATGCGCCGACGCGCAAGAACACGCCGGTGCTGGAGATCGACAAGACCGGCCGCATCAAGCTCAACCCCCTGGCCGCGTGGACCGACGACGACGTCGACCGGTTCATCGAGGACAACGACCTCATCATCCACCCCCTGACCAAGGCCGGCTTCCCGTCCATCGGCTGCGCCCCCTGCACCAACCGCGTCGCCCCCGGCGCCGACCCGCGCTCCGGGCGCTGGGCCGGGGCCGAAAAGACCGAGTGCGGCCTGCACACGTGACCGGGAAGAAGAACTAGGAGAAAACCCATGACAACCGCGACCACCACCCTCGATCCCCGCCTCGCCGCCCTGGAGGCCGAGTCGATCGACATCATCCGGCAGACCGCCGGCCAGTTCGACCGCCCCGCGCTGCTGTTCTCCGGCGGCAAGGATTCCGTCCTCGTGCTGGAGCTGGCCAAGCGCGCCTTCGCCCCGGCGCCCGTGCCGCTGGAACTGCTGCACGTCGACACCGGGCACAACTTCCCCGAGGTCATCGCCTTCCGCGACAAGATCGCCGCGCAGCCGGGCATCACCCTGCGCGTCGCCCACGTGCAGGACTGGATCGACCGCGGCGAGCTGACCGAGCGCGCCGACGGCACCCGCAACCCGCTGCAGACCGTGCCGCTGGTGGAGACCATCGCCGACGCCGGCTACGACGCCGTCATGGGCGGCGCCCGCCGCGACGAGGAGAAGGCCCGCGCCAAGGAGCGCGTGTTCTCGGTGCGCGACTCCTTCGGCGGCTGGGACCCGCGCCGCCAGCGCCCCGAGCTGTGGGGCCTGTACAACGGCCGCCACGCCGCGGGCGAGAACGTCCGCGTGTTCCCGATCTCCAACTGGACCGAGGCCGACGTGTGGGCGTACATCGGCGCCCGCGGCATCGAGCTGCCGCCGATCTACTTCTCGCACCAGCGCGAGGTGTTCAACCGGGGCGGCATGTGGCTCGCGCCGGGCGAGTGGGGCGGCCCGCGCGACGGCGAGGAGGTCGAGGTCCGCACGGTGCGCTACCGCACGGTCGGCGACATGAGCTGCACCGGCGCCGTGGAGTCCACCGCGTCGACCATCGACGAGGTCATCGCCGAAATCGCTCAGTCCACCCTCACCGAACGAGGCGCCACCCGCGCCGACGACAAACTCTCCGAATCCTCGATGGAGGACCGCAAGAAGGAAGGCTACTTCTGATGACCACCGCACTGCGCCTCTGCACCGCCGGCTCCGTCGACGACGGAAAGTCCACGTTCGTCGGCCGGCTGCTGCACGACACCAAGAACATCCTCGCCGACCAGTACGAGGCCGTCGCCGCCACCTCCGCTGCCCGCGGCCAGGAGGGCCCCGACCTGTCGCTGCTGGTAGACGGCCTGCGCGCCGAGCGGGAGCAGGGCATCACCATCGACGTGGCGTACCGCTACTTCGCCACCGACGCCCGTTCCTTCATCCTCGCCGATTGCCCCGGCCACGAGCAGTACACCCGCAACACCGTCACGGGCATGTCCACGGCGGAAGCGGTGGTCGTCCTGGTCGACGCCCGCAACGGCGTCGTCAAGCAGACCAAGCGCCATGCCACGGTCGCGTCGCTGCTGGGCGTGCGCCATGTCATCGTGGCGGTGAACAAGATCGACCTCCTCGACTATTCGGAGGAGGTGTTCCGCGGCATCGAGTCGGACGTGCGGGCGCTGGCGGACCGTCTGGGGCTTGACGACGTCCGCGTCGTCCCCGTGTCCGCCCTGGTCGGCGACAACATCGTGGACCGTTCCGACCGCACCCCGTGGTACGGCGGCCCGAGCGTCCTGGAGATCCTGGAGACGCTGGAGACCCCGGCGAACCTGCGCGAGGGCCTGCGCCTGCCCGTCGAGTACGTGCTGCGCGTGCCGGATTACCGCGGCTACGCCGGGCGCATCGCCGCCGGTTCCGTCGAGGTCGGCGACGTCGTGGGGCTGCCCGGCGGCCGCAGCGCCGTCGTCGAGCGGGTCACCGTCGCCGGCGAGGACGTCCGCGCCGCGGTGGAGGGCCAGTCCGTGGCCGTCAGCCTCGACGCCGAGTTCGACCTGGCGCGCGGCGACCTGATCTCCTCGGTCGACCGCCCGGAGGACCGGAAGCGCTTCACGGCCGTGGCCGTGCACCTGTCGGATTCCCCGCTCAACGTCGGCCGCGTGGTCGAGGTGCGCTACGGCTCGGCGCTGGTGCGCGGCCGCATCGCGTCCATCGACGCGCTGATCGACATCGAGACCGGCGAGCCCGTCGGAGCGGCGGACCGGCTCGAGGTCAACGACGTCGCCGAGGTCACCGTCGAGCTGGCCCGCCCGCTGCCGGTGGAGTCCTACCGCGCCGGCGGCCAGGTGGGCGCGTTCCTGCTGGTCGAGCCGGGCACCGGCGACACGCTGACGGCGGGTCTGGTGCGATGACCGCGCTGATCCTCGTCGCCCACGGTTCGCGCCAC
>NZ_DURI01000196.1 GCF_012837295.1 Corynebacterium sp.
GCCCGGCCGGGTCATCGCGTGCGTCCCGGCGGTCGGCGGAGCGGGCGCGTCGACCGCGGCGGCGGTGCTGGCCATGTCGGCTGCGCGGGACGCGGAGACGGTGCTCGTCGACTCCGACGAGTTCTCCGGCGGGGCGGATCTGCTCCTCGGCGCCGAAGCCGAACCGGGCGTTCGCTGGCCGGACGTGCGAGCCGAAGCCGGGGCGCTCGACGCCGACGCGCTGTTCGGCGCGGTGCCCAGGGCCCGCATTCGGGGAGTGCTCGCCCGCGGCGGAGCGGGGTTCCGCCACGATGACAGCGGCCCGGGCATCCTCACCGGGCCCAGATCCAGGGCGGACGACGGTTGGTCGATCACCCCGCGGGCGGTATCCGCCGTCGTCGACGCGATCGTCGGGGCGGGCGGCACGGCCGTGGTGGATTTGCCGGGCAGCGGAGCCATCGCCGACGCCATCGCACCGCGCGCCGATGCGCTGGCCGTCATCGTCCCTGCCACCGTGCGGGGGTTGGCCGCCGCCGCACGCCGGGCCGCGGCGATGCGGGGCCTGGGCGGCGATCCGGTGGCCGTCGTCCGGTGGCCCGCCCCGGGCGGGGTGACCCTCGACGACGTCCGCTTCGCGACGGGACTCGACGTCGTCGCGGAGCTGCCCCACATCCGATCGGTGCCGAGGGAAATCGAGGTCGAGGGCCTTGGGCGAAGCGTCGTCAAGCTCATGCGGGCCCTGACGCCCGTGCTGGACCTCGCCGAGGGCGGCGACCCCGTGCGGAGGCGGCGGTGACGGGCGCGATGATCGACTCGGGTTTGTTGGACCGGGTTCGGCGGCGGCTGGTGGAGTCCTCGGCGGGCATCGGCGCCGACGAGATCGCGCGAGCGGTGCGGGAGGAGACCGGTGGCGTCGTCGGCGACGCGCAGCTGCTGGCGCTGCTGCGGACGCTGCGCGGGGAGCTGGTCGGGGCCGGGCCGCTCGACCGGCTGCTGCGGATACCCGGTGTGACGGATGTGCTGGTCACCGCGCCCGACGAGGTGTGGATCGACCGAGGCACGGGTCCGGAGCAGACGGACACGACCTTCCGCGACGACGCCGAGGTGCGGCGCCTGGCCGTCCGGTTGGCGTCGGCGTGCGGGCGGCGGCTGGATGACGCGCAGCCCTTCGTCGACGGTCATTTGCCGGGTGGCGCGGGCGATGCCGGGGTGCGCGTCCACGCGATGCTGTCGCCGCCGGCCGATCGCGCGACGCTGATCAGCCTGCGCGTGCTGCGCCGGGCGGCCATGGGCCTCGACGATCTTGCGGCGTCCGGGTCGGTGCAGGGGCCGGCGGTGGACATGGTGCGGCGGGTCATCGCTTCACGACGCGCCTTCGTCGTCGTCGGAGGAACCGGCACCGGCAAGACGACGCTGCTGTCTGCGCTGCTCGGCGAGGTGCCGGAGCGCGAACGGATCCTGTGCGTCGAGGACACCCCGGAGCTGCACCCGGAGCATCCGCACGTGGTGAAGCTGGTGGCGCGGCCGCCGAACATCGAGGGCGCCGGCGAGATCACGCAGCGGGATCTGCTGCGCCAGGCGCTGCGCATGCGGCCGGACCGGATCGTCGTCGGCGAGATCCGCGGGGCGGAGGTCGTCGACCTGCTCGCCGCACTCAACACCGGCCACGACGGCGGGGCCGGCACCGTCCACGCCAACACCGCCGATGACGTGCCCGCGCGTTTCGAGGCTTTGGGCGCGCTCGGCGGGCTCGGGCATTCCGCGCTGCATGCGCAGCTGGCCCCGGCGCTGCGGGTGGTGCTCGCCGTCGAGCGGGTCGCGGGGACGCGGCGATTGGCGCAGATCGGGGTGCTCGACGGGAATCCGGTGCGGGTGCGCACGGCCTGGCATCACCGCGATGGCGCCGGCGAGGCGATGGGGCTCTTCCGGAGTCTCACCGGCGATGCCGGCGCGGGCGAAGGGGCGGCGCCATGACCATGCTGACCATGACCGCGGCCCCGCTGCTGCTGGCGGCGGCGCTGTGGGGCTGGCCGTCGCCGTCCCCGCGGGACCGGGTGCCCGAGCTCGGCGCCGGGGCGGGCGGTGGCGGGGAGGGAGGCGTCGCAAAGCTGCCCGGATGGGCGTGGTTTGTGGCCGCCGCCCCCTTGCTGCTGGCCGGCCCGCACGTGGCGTTGGCGGCGGTGATGGTGGCGCGGACCGCGATGTCGCTGGTGGGGCAGTCGCGGCGGC
>NZ_DURI01000197.1 GCF_012837295.1 Corynebacterium sp.
ACGCCGGCGTCAAGGTCGAGACCGCCACCGTCGACCGCCGCGACATGACCTTCCTGTACCGCGACGGCGAGGACTACGTCCTCATGGACGAGAAGACCTACGACCAGATCAACCTGGCCCCGCACCTGATGGGCGACGCCGCCCGCTTCCTGCTGGAGAACACCTCCGTGCAGGTTTCCTTCCACGAGGGCGAGCCGCTGTTCGCCGAGCTCCCGGTGTCCGTGGACCTCGCCGTCCAGCAGACCGACCCGGGCCTGCAGGGCGACCGCTCCACCGGCGGCACCAAGCCCGCCACCCTGGAGACCGGCGCCGAGGTGCAGGTCCCGCTGTTCATCGAGACCGGTGACGTGCTGAAGATCGACACCCGCGACGGTTCCTACCTGTCGCGCGTGAACAACTAGTCGCGCGCTCCATGAGCGAAAAGAATTCCGGCAAGCATTCCGGCAAGGCCGCCGGCGACGCGTCCGGCAAGGAAGTCAATTACAAGCGCCGCGGCGCCCGCTACCGGGCACGTCGCCGTGCCGTGGACCTGCTGTTCGAGGCCGAGCAGCGCGGCGTCGACCCGGTGCGCCTGATCGACGAGCGCCTGGAGCTGGCGCGCGACGCCGATTCGGGCGTGGCGCCGATCGCCGATTACGCCGAGGAAATCGTCCGCGGCGTCGCCCTGGAGATCGACGGCATCGACTCGACCATCGCGTCCTACCTGTCGGCGGAGTGGCCGATGCGCCGACTGCCGGCCGTCGACCGCGCCATCCTTCGCGTGGGCACGTGGGAGCTGTTCCACAACCCCGACGTGCCGCCGCGCGTGGCCGTCGTCGAGGGCGTGGAGCTGGCCAGCGAGTACTCCACCGACGTCGCGCCGCCGTACATCAACGCGGTCCTCGACGCCGAGGCGGACATCGCCGGCCAGGCCCGCATGGCCGCCGCGGCCGTGCGCGTCACCGCCGCCCCGTCCGACGCCGCGCCGATCGTTCCGGGCACGCCGGCGATGCCGGAGCCCGGAGTCGAACTGGTCGAAGCAACCGGCGACGTTGACTCGGCCGCGGACGATTCCACGACCGAGCCCGCCGCCACGGGCACGACGGACGACGGGGAGACCGGTACGTCGTAAAGCGGGACGCCCCGAGAGGGGCAATCCCGTTAGGCTTGCCCCATGGGCAAGAAACGCAAGCACCGCCACTTCACGCTCGACGACGCGCACGCGCTGAAAGTCGGGGAGGGGTGGCGGCTTTCGCATGTCGATGCCGACTCCACCCCTGGCCTGCCGAACAACGGCGACGGCAAGGCCATCGCGGCCGAACACTTCGACGATCACGACGAGGAAATCGCCGACCTGCAGGAGCGCATGTTCGCCGCGGCGCGCAGCGGCGACGAGAACGCGCCGACGATCATCATCGTGCTACAGGGAATGGACACCTCCGGCAAGGGCGGCGTGGTGCGCCACGTGCTCAAGGGCGTCGACCCGCAGGGCGTGGAGGTCTTCTCCTTCGGGCGGCCGACCGACGAGGAAAACGAGCACGACTTCCTCTACCGTTCGCGCATCCGCATGCCCAAGCCGGGGCGCATCGGCGTGTGGGACCGGTCGCACTACGAGGCCGTGTTGGTGGAGAAGGTCAAGGAGCTGACCCCGCTCGACGAGATCGAGGGCCGCTTCGACGAGATCGTCGAGTTCGAGAACGAGCTCGCGGCGCAGAACGTCCACCTGATCAAGGTGATGCTGCACATCGACCCCGACGAGCAGTACGAGCGCCTGATGGAGCGGCTCGAGCGCCCCGACAAGCACTGGAAGTTCGACGTCGGCGACATCGCCGACCGTGCCCTGTGGGACGACTACCAGGCCGCCTACGACGAGGCCCTGCGCCGCACGTCGACGGAGACCAACCCCTGGTACTGCGTGCCCGCCAACCGCAAGTGGTACTCCCGCCTGGTGGTCAAGGGCCTGTTGCTCGACACCCTGCGCGGGCTGGAGCT
>NZ_DURI01000198.1 GCF_012837295.1 Corynebacterium sp.
GAGGCCCGTCTCGGGGGGCCGGCGCAACCCGGGTTCGGTCAGCGCGCCGAGTTCGCTGGTGGCCGGGTGCGCGGCATCGGACTGGCGGTGGATGCTCGGCTGCACCCCGGCCGGCTGCGGTGGGCGATTGCCCTGGCGCACGCTCCGGACCGCCTTGGCCAGCTCCCGGCCATCGGCGTACCGGCGACCCGGATCCTTGCGCAGCATGATGCCGATGAGCTCGCGGATGTGCGGGTGCACCGTCTGCGGCAGCGCCGGCGGCGGCTCGTTGATGTGCGCCACCGCCACGGCGACGGTCGTGTCGCCGGCGAAGGGCCGGCGACCCGCGACCATCTCGTAGGCGACGCAGCCCAGCGAATAGACGTCCGTCGCCGGGGTGACCTGCTTGCCCTGCGCCTGCTCGGGAGAGACGTACTGGGCGGTGCCCACGACCATGCCCGTGCGGGTCAGCGGCACGGCCTCCGCGGCCTTGGCGATGCCGAAGTCGGTGATCTTCACGGTGCCCTCCGGGGTCACCAGGAGATTGCCCGGCTTGATGTCGCGGTGGATCAGATCGCCCGCGTGAATCGCGGACAGGCCGTGCGCCGTCTGCTCCACGACGTCGAGCGCGAGGTGCTCGGGCAGCGTACGGCGACGGCGCAGGACGTCGGCAAGCGACTCGCCGCGGATGTACTCCATGACGATGTAACAGGGGCCGTCGGCCCCGCGGCCCGGCTCGTCGTGCGAGTAGATGGCCACGACGTTCGGGCTGTCCACGCTGCGCGCCGCCGACGCCTCGTTGCGGAAGCGCTGGCGGAACTCGTCGTCGTCGCCCAACTCGCGGTTGAGGACCTTCACCGCGACCGGGCGGCCGCCCGCCGACAGATCATCGGCCAGCCACACCGTGGACATGCCGCCGCGGCCCAGGACGTTGCGGATGCGGTAGCGCGACGCGCCGAGCATCTCCTGGACCGCGCGGCCCTCGGCGTCGAGGGGTTCGCCGCCGACGGTGTTCGGGGGATTGGGGGGATGGTTGGAGGGGGTCATGGTCAGCGCACCGACCTTTCGACGGCGGCGATGACTTCGCGGCCGATCGGCGCCGCGACGGACGAGCCCGTCGCACCCTGGCCCTGGCCGCCGCCCGACTCCACGACGACCGCGACCGCGACGTCGGAATCCGGGGCGAAGGCGATGTACCAGACGTGCGGCGCCAGCGCGCCACGCTCCGAGCCGTGCTCCGCGGTGCCGGTCTTCGACGCGATCGCGTTGCCGTTGCCGCCGGAGTTGCTCTCCGACCCGCGCATCAGATCCGTGAGGATCGCCGCGGTGTCGGGGTGGATGGCCTCGTTGACTTCCTTCGGCTCGGTCGTCTTCAGGGGCGAGAGATCCTGGCCCTGGACCGACTTGACCAGATGCGGTTCCATGCGCACGCCCTTGTTCGCGATGGTGGCCGCGACGATGGCGTTCTGCAGCGGCGTGAAGGACACGTCGCGCTGGCCGATGGAGGTCTGGGCGAGAGCGGCGTCGTCGGGGATCTCGCCGATGGTGGACTTCTCCTGGGGCACGCCCAGCTCGTCGAACTCCTCGCCGACGCCCATGCGCTCGGCGACGTCGCGCAGCGGATCGGCGCCGGTGTCGACGGCCAACTGCGCGAACGCGGTGTTGCAGGAGCGGGCGAAGGCGACGCGCAGGGTGGTCATGCCGCCGCACGACTGGCCGCCGTAGTTCTCCAGCGTCGTGTTCGTGCCCGGCAGGGTGATCTCGGAGGCGCCGGTCACCGAAGTGTCCGGGCCCGCGCCGTTCTCGACGGCGGCGATGGTGGTGAGCACCTTGAAGGTGGACCCCGGGGGCAGGGGGCGCTGCGTCGCGTGGTTGAGCAGCGGCGCATCCTGGTCGGCGTTGAGCTTCTTCCACTCGTCGGCGTCGTTGGCCGCGATGTCGTTCGGATCGAAGGACGGCGTCGACGCCATGGCGAGGATCTCGCCCGTCGACGGCCGGATGGCGACCGCGGAACCGACGTAGCCGTTGTCGGACAGCGCCCGGTACGCGGCTTCCTGGGCCTCCGGCAGAAGCGTCAGCTCGAGGTTGGCGCCGGCACGCTCGCGGCCGGTGATCGTGTCGATCGCCCGGGACGCGAACAGCGACGGGTCGGAGCCGTTGAGGATGTCGTTCTGGGAGCGCTCCAGACCGCTCGACCCGTAGATGTCGGAGAGGTAGCCCTCGACCGGGGCGTAGGCCTCCGGGTTGGCCTCGTACACGCGGGAGTAGTAGCCGTCGGCGCCCATCTCGGAGCGCGCGAGGATCTCTCCGCCGGCGCTGATCTGGCCGCGGTGGCGGGACTTTTCCTCGAGGAACTGGCGGGTGTTGAGCGGGTTTTCGGCGTACTGCTCGGTGCGGAAGGTCTGCACCCACGTGAGATTGGCCAGCAGCAGCACGATGAGGACCAGCGTGAAGAGCATGACCTGGCGGATGGACTTGTTCATCGGGCGCCCACCTCCTCGGCCTGCTCCGCCAGCGGGGCGGAGAGGCCCCACGGACGGCGGGCCGAATCGGAGATGCGCAGCAGGATGGCCAGCAGGATGTAGTTGGCCAGCAGCGAGGAACCGCCCGCCGACATGAACGGCGTGGTCAGGCCGGTCAGCGGCATCATCTTGGAGATGCCGGCGACGACGACGAACACCTGGATGCCGATGGTCAGCGCCAGGCCGGAGGCCAGCAGCTTGCCGAAGGAATCGCGGACCTGCATCGCGGCGTTCATGCCGCGGGCGATGAGGATCGCGAACAGCAGGATGATGGCGGCCAGGCCGACGAAACCGAGCTCTTCGCCGAAGGAGGCCAGGATGAAGTCCGAGTGGGCCACCGGCACGTTCTGCGGGTAACCGTTGCCCAGGCCGGTGCCCGTGACGCCGCCCCAGCTCATGCCGAACAGGGCCTGCGACAGCTGGTAACCGCCGGAATCGTAGTGGGCGATGGGGTCGACGAAGTGGTTGACGCGGTCCTGGATCTTCGCGGAGACCTGGTACACGCCGAAGCCGCCGACGGCGACGAGGACCAGGCCGATGATCAGCCAGGAGCCGCGCGCGGTGGCGATGTAGAGCATGCCCAGGACGGTGCCGAAGAGCAGCAGCGCCGGGCCGAAGTCGTTCTGCAGCGCCATGATGACCAGCGCGATGCCCCACACCACGAGGATCGGGCCGAGGTCGCGCAGGCGCGGGAAATCGATCCCGAGGACGCGCTTGCCGGCGACGTTGAACAGCGAGCGCTTGTTCACCAGCAGCTGGGCGAAGAAGATCAGCAGCAGCACCTTGGCGAACTCGCCGGGCTGGACGGAAAACGGCCCGATGGAGATCCAGATGCGGGCGTCGGAGTTGATCGACGACGGCCACACCAGGGGCAGCGCCAGCAGGATCAGGCCGAGCAGGCCGAGGATGTAGGAATACCGGGACAGGGACCTGTGGTCGCGCAGCAGCACCATGACGGCGACGAACATGCCGACGCCCAGGACCGTCCACATGACCTGGCTGCGCACGAGAGTGGTGGCGTTGGCCATGTCGAGGCGGTGGATCATCACCAGCCCCAGCCCGTTGAGTGCGGCGACGACGGGCAGCAGCACCTGGTCGGACCAGGGCGCCAGGAAGCGCAGCACGAGGTGGGCGACGCCGAATACGAGGATGAAGCCGCCGACGATCCACAGCATTTCGACGGTGGCGGTGTTGCCCTGGCCGAGCTCCGTGGAAATCAGCGCCAGCAGAGTGACGGCGCCGGCCAGCAGGAGCATGACCAGTTCCCGGGAGCGGCCCGGACGGGCGGCGGTGTCGGTGGAGGCGGCGGTCATCGGCGCACCTCCCGGCAGTTGACCCCGGGTTCGGAGCCGGTGCCACGATCCTGGCCACCGTCCGCCGCGGCGGATTCGGTCGCCGACTCTGACTCGGTCGCGCCGGCGTCATCTGCGCCGGCGCCCGCTTCATCGTCACCGCGGGTCGCCACGGTCAGGCAGACGGGCAGCGCCTGATCGGCCAACCGGCCGATCTGGCCGCGGATCTCGTCGTAGGAATCCGCGGGCAGCCCGTCGAGCTGGGCCCGCGCCGCCGGGGCGAGGTCCTCGGGCGCCATCAGGTGGCAATCGAGGGATCCGCGATCGGTGGCGGGATCGGGCAACGTCACCTGGTTGTCGTCGGACAGGCACACGTACTGGTGGTGAGAATGCAACGAGAACCCGAGCAGGCTGCCCGGGGCGCCGTGCCGCACCTGCACCACGCCCTCGTCGACGGCCAGGTGGTACATGGAGTCGTTCTTGCGCCATCCCCACACGCCGATCGCCGCGACGGCGGCCAGCGCCAGGATGACGACCGTGGCGACGAGCCAGCGGCCGCGCAGCTTCGGGGCCTTGCCCACGGGTTCCGCGGTGACGGCGCGCTCCTGCTCGGCGGGCGGGCGCATCGCGGCGGCCCGGCCGGCGGACGTGTTCGGCCGCGGTGCCTCGGAATCCAGCGAGCCCAGGGCCCCGGCCAGCGCCGGCTCGTTCGGGGTGTCGGCGGACGCGTCGACGACGTCGGCGATGATGATGGTGATGTTGTCCGGCCCGCCCGAGCGCAGCGCCAGTTCCACGAGCCGGTTGGCGGCCTCGGCCGGCGTGCCCTCGGCCAGGGCCTCCGCGATGGTCTCGCGGGACACCGGATCCGACAGGCCGTCGGAGCACAGCAGGTACCGGTCGCCCCTGCGGACCTCCCGGTACTTCAGCGTCGGCTCCACCGGGCGGCCGGTCAGCGCTTTGAGGATCAGCGACCGCTGCGGGTGCACGGACGCCTCTTCGGCGGTCAGCGACCCCTCGTCGACCAGCGACTGGACGTAGGTGTCGTCGCGGGTGATCTGCGTCAGTTCACCGTCGCGCAGGAGGTAGCCGCGGGAATCTCCCACGTGGCACAGGCCGACGCGCTCGCCGTCGAAAAGCAAAGCGGTCAGCGTGGTGCCCATGCCCTCGGTCACCGGGTTGGCCTCGATCTCCTCCGCGATGGAGGAGTTGCCCTCTGCGCAGGCCAGCGCCAGCGCGTCGAGCAGGTCGGCGTCGGGCTGGTCGGCGTCGAGCTTGGACACCTGGGCGATCATCAGCTGCGAGGCGACCTCGCCGGCCGCGTGGCCGCCCATGCCGTCGGCCAGCGCCAGCAGGCGGGGGCCCGCGTAGGCGGAGTCCTCGTTGTTCTGCCGGACCAGACCGCGGTCCGAGATGGCGGTGTAATCGAGCGAATAATTCACGGCTGCAACCTCAAAGTCGTTCGGCCGATGCGGATCTCCATGCCGGGCTGGAGCTTTTCGGGCTGGTCGACGCGCTGGCCGTTCAGGAACGTGCCGTTGCGGGAATCCAGGTCCTCCAGGTACCAGTCGCCGTCGCGGGGGATCAGGCGGGCGTGGTGCGAGGAGGCGTAGTCGTCGTTGAGCACGAAGGCGGAATCATCGGCGCGGCCGATGGTGATCTCCCGCTGGTTGGCCAGGTTCATGCGCGATCCCGCCAGCGGCCCCGCGGTGACCAGCAACTGCTGCGGCGTCTGCGAACGCTGGAACGGCCGACCCCGCAACGCGGGTGCGGCCACGGCGCGCACCGGGCGCAGACCCGACGCGGCATTCGCGTCGGCGCGCAGCGCGCGCAGGGTCATCCAGATGAAGAACCACAGCACGACCAGAACGGCGATGCGGGACAGCAGGAAGACGATCGCCTCCACGTACTTACCTCCTCTTCGGGGCGCCGTGCGGCGCCGGTTTCCCGGCCGGTGGGTGGTTGCCCTCCCGGTGCCCGGGCTTGGCTGCGCCCGGGTGCGGCCCGGTTAACGGATCCGGACTTCCATGACCGAATGGCCCATGGAAATGACGTCGCCGTCGGCGAGCAGCCAGTTGTCGATCGGTGAATCGTTGACCATCGTGCCATTGGTCGAGTGCAAATCCACCAGGACGGCGTCGCGGCCGTCCCAGGTGATTTCCGCGTGCTGGCGCGAAACCCCGGTGTCCGGCAGCCGGAAATCGGAGATGGTGCCGCGGCCGATGATGTTCGATCCGGGCTTGACCTCGAACGTGCGGTTCGATCCGTCCTGCAGCAGCAGCGTCACGGTCAGCTGCTCCTGGCCGGGCGAGGACGGCCCGGGCGGCACCTGGACTGGGCGGTCGCCGGTGGACGGCGGGTTGCTTTGCGACGTCCCGGCGCCCGCGCCGGGGCCGCCCGCATCGTCGGCGGCGGCGAAGTCCCGGTCGGCGTAATCGGCGGGCGGGGA
>NZ_DURI01000021.1 GCF_012837295.1 Corynebacterium sp.
GCATCTGGGACCCACGGGCCGACGACGCCGAGGCCGTCGCGCAGCACGACGGACAGGTGCGGGATGCCGCGCCCCCGCAGCGTCGACAGCAGGGGCGCGTCGGGCACCTCGAACCCGGTCAGCACGACCGTGCCCACGGAGCCGGCGGGCTCCCGGGCGATCCACCGCCGCGCGGCGTCATCCGGGATGCGCGACACCGGCGACCAACCGCGCAGGCGCAGCGACTCCGCCAACCGGTGCCGCAGGCCATCGCGGCCGATCAGGGTCACCGCACCGGGTTCGCGATGCTTTTCGACGAGCCCCGCCCGACCCAATTCGGCCACCAGCGCCGAAGCCATCGCCCCGGGCAGTTCGGTGGCGGCCAGACCCTCGGCCACGCAGGCGCCCCGGGTGCCCGAGAGGAGGGCGGTGAAGACGGGGCCGGGGGACACGCCGTCGGGAAGCGGAAAAATCATGCACGTGCTCGAATCGGCCCCGAACTGGATGCGCCCGCCGGGCCGCAGCAGCACCGGAACGTGGCGGTGCAGCAGCACCGGCGCGGATCCCCCGATCTCAACCCCCATGTGGTCACTGAAGCACGACCACACCACGCGCGCACGCGGCGAATCGGCACGTTTCACCCCCGAACCCGTCTACGCTGGGGTCATGGACCGCAAGCGCCCCCAACGCGACCGACCCGACTACGGGCCGGACGTCGAAGTGCGGCGCTCCAAACGGCGCCGCCGCACCGTCTCCGCACGCGCCGAAGGCAGTCGCATCGTGGTGATGGTCCCCGACGACCTGCCGGACGCCGAAGAGCGCCGCCAAGTCGCCGAGATCGTCGAGCGGGTGCGGCACAAGGTGGGCAACAACCTCGACGACGATGCGCTGGACAAGCGCGCCCGGCGGCTCGCCCGCACCGTCCTGGAGGGCAAGCCGCGCATCGAATCCATCAAATGGGTGCGCAACATGTCGCGCCGGTGGGCGTCCGTCACCGGCGACCCGGGGCGCATCCGGGTGTCACACCGTCTTGCCGACGTCCCCGAATACGTCCTCGACGACGTCATCGTCCACGAGCTCGTGCACACCTTCATCGAGGACGGCCACTCCGACGAATTCTGGGCATGGGCCGCGAAAGCCCCGCACCACGAACGGGCGCGGGGCTATCTGGAGGCGTACCAGCGGTGGGGCGTGCGGTCCTAGGCTCGTCCTAGCCTTCGCCGTCGGGCTTTTCGCGCTCGTCGCCTTCCTCGGCCTCCTTGCGCAGCTGGTCCTCCAGCGCCGCGATCGGGTCGAAGTCGTCGGAGGCATCGCCGCCGAGCACGCCGTCGATGAACTCGGCGGAGTTGTCCAGGTCCTCGGCCACCGGCAGGAAATCGGGGTGGTCCCAGACGCCGTCGCGGCGGTCGACGCCCACGGCGGTGGTGAGGCGTCGCCACAGGTCGGCGGCCTCGCGGACCTTCGGGGCGCCCAGGTCGATGCCGGTCGCCTTCTCCAGGGCGTTCTCCGCGCCGCCGGACGCGCGGCGGCGGCGCCACGCCTCGTCGAGCTGCACCGCACCGGGCAGGCGCTCGCCGAGGGCGTCCTCGACGACGACGTCGACCCAGCCCTCCACCAGCGCCAGGAGCGTCTCCAGGCGGGTGCGGGCATGCTGGTTGGCCGACGTGATCTTCGGCGACAGGTCCATGTTCTGCATGGCGGACATCGCCTCCTGCAGCTTCGACGGATCCTGCATCGACTCCAGGTCCAGGCCGCGGGCGGCTTCTTCCACGCC
>NZ_DURI01000199.1 GCF_012837295.1 Corynebacterium sp.
GCCTCGACGAGGGTCTGCAGCCAGCCGTGCTCGTCGGGGACGTCGCCGCGCTGGATGCCGGTGAGGCGCTCGCGCAGCTTCATGGTCCACTCGCCGGTCTCGCCGCCGTTGATCTTGAACGACCCGTCGCGCGAATCGACCTCGCCGACCGGGGTGATCACGGCCGCGGTGCCGCAGGCGAAGGTCTCGGACATCTTGCCGCTGGTGGCGTCGTTCTCCCAGTCGGCGGTGGACACGCGGCGCTCCTCGACGTCCATGCCCATGTCGCGGGCGACGGTGAGCAGCGAGTCGCGGGTGATGCCCGGCAGCAGGGAGCCGGACAGCGCCGGGGTGACCAGCTTGACGCCGGCCTCGGCCTCGTTGTCCGGGTAGAGGAAGGCGAGGTTCATGCCGCCCATCTCCTCGATCCAGGTGCGCTCGATGGCGTCGAGCCACACGACCTGGTCGCAGCCCTTCTCCTCGGCCTGCGCCTGGGCGGCCAGCGACGCGGCATAGTTGCCGGCGAACTTGGCGTCGCCGGTGCCGCCGGGGCAGGCGCGGACGTACTCGTGGGACAGCCAGACCTTCACGGGGTTGATGCCGCCGGTGAAGTACGCGCCGGCGGGCGACGCGATGAGCAGGAAGGTGTACGACGTCGACGGGTGCACGCCGAGGGTCTGCTCGGTGGCGATGAGCATGGGCCGCAGGTAGAGCGACTCTTCGCCGCCGGCCTTGGGCACCCACGCCTGGTCGACGTCGACGAGGAGGCGCACGGCCTCGAGGAAGAGTTCCTCGGGCAGCTCGGGCATGGCCATGCGGGCGGCGGAGCGCTGGAAGCGGCGGGCGTTCTGCTCGGGGCGGAAGGTGACGATCGACCCGTCGGCGTGGCGGTAGGCCTTGAGGCCCTCGAAGATCGCCTGGCCGTAATGCAGCACCGACGAGGCGGGGTCCATGGTCAGCGGGCCGTACGCCTCGACGCGCGCGGAATGCCAGCCACGGTCGGCGTCCCAGTCGATGCGGACCATGTGGTCGGTGAAGTGCTGGCCGAATCCGGGCTTGGCCAGGATGCGGGCGCGCTCCTCGTCGGAGCGGGGGTCCTCGTTGCGGACGATGTCGAAAGTCGTGGCAGCCATGGCGTACATCGTAGACCTGCGGTGGCGGCGAGGTGGCCAAGGCCCGGCGAGGGGTCCGGGTCCGGCGGTACGGTGGGGGCGATTCACCGGGCCGGGGCGTTTGCTTTGCGACGCCCGCGTCCCCCCGATCCGCTGGACCCGATTGAAGGAGCGTTCGCATGACCGATTCCCGCACCACCGATTTCGCCACTCCCAATTCGACCGTGCTGGAGGAGTTCCTGCCCGCGACGGGCACGCGCGTGTCCATCGTCGCCGGGGACGGGGGCGATTTGGCCGGTCTCGGCGCCGATTGTCTGCTGGTGGCCCTGCTCGACGGCGATGACCTGGAGTTGGTCGCGTCGTCGGTGCTCGGCGACAAGGCGGCGGCGGTGCTGGCGACGCTGGAGGCCGTGGGGGCGTCGGCGAAATTGGAGAAGGTCACGCGCATTCCGGCGCCGGAGGGCTTGGGCGTGGAGTCGATCGCGGCCGTCGGGCTCGGCGACGCCGACCCGGATTCGGAGACCATCCGCCGCGCGTCGGGTGCCGCCGCCCGCGCGCTGGGTTCCGTCGCCCACGTGGCCACGGCGCTCGGCGAGCTCGACGC
>NZ_DURI01000200.1 GCF_012837295.1 Corynebacterium sp.
CGTCGTCGGCGGTGCGCAGGACGTGGGCGTCGGCAAGCGACGGGACGGTCCGGGGGATCGCACCGGTGGCCAGGATGATCGGGCCGGACAGTTCCTCGCCGGTGGCTGCGCGGGTCAGGTGGCCCCGCGTGACGACGATCCGGTCCCCGAGATGCAGCGTCACCCCGTCGGGCACGGCGCCGAGCCCGTGGTCGGCGGCCGTGGCGGTGCCGGCCAGCAGCGACTTGGAGACTTCGACCCGGTTGTACGGATGGTGCGCCTCGCCCGCGTGGAGATCGACCGACCAGCCCGCGCGGGCCAGCTGCCGGGCGGCGGCCCAGCCCGCGGGGCCGGCGCCGACGACGTGGGCGTGGCCGGGCACTCAGGCCACCTCGGCCATGTCGAAGTCGGCCTTGGCGGCGCCGCAGTCGGGGCAGGACCAGTCATCGGGGATGTCGTCCCAGCGGGTGCCGGGGGCGAAACCCTCCTCGGGCCAGCCCGCGGCCTCGTCGTAGATGAAGCCGCACTGCAGGCATTCGTAGACCTTGTAGTCCATGGTCGGTTCCTTCGGGGTCGGTCGGGGAGTGGCGGTGGGAGAGTGCGTTTACGCGGCCCGCGCCGCGATCGCCTTCTTCAGCTGCGGCAGCTTCGACGGGCGGACGTTGATTCGCTCCAGGTCACCTTCGGCCTGCGCGATGACGCGTTCGTCCATGACCGCGCGCCAGAACGGCGGGATCATGGCCACGGCGATCATCGCGGCGTAGCCGGAGGGGAGGTTGCCGGCCTCGTCGAAGGACCGCAGCGTCTGGTAGCGGCGCGTCGGGTTGGCGTGGTGATCGGAGTGGCGCTGCAGGTGGTACAGGAAGATGTTGGTGACGATGTGGTCGGCGTTCCACGAGTGGCGCGGCTGGCAGCGCTCGTAGCGGCCGTTGTCCTGCTTCTTGCGCAGCAGGCCGTAGTGCTCGATGTAGTTGACCGCCTCCAGGTAGAGGATGCCGATCGCGCCCTGGAAGATCAGGTACGGCAGGACGATCCAGCCGAAGGCGGCGGTCAGCGCGCCGTAGAGGACCAGGGACATCGCCCAGGCGTTGAGCACGTCGTTGTCCGGGTGCCAGAAGCTGCGCTTCTTGCGGGCGGCGCGCTTCTTCTCCAGCGCGATGGAGTGGAGCAGGCTGCCCCAGGCGCTGCGGAAGACGAACAGGTAGATCGGCTCGCCCCAGCGCGCCGACGCCGGATCCTCGGGCGTGGCGACGCGGACGTGGTGGCCGCGATTGTGCTCGACGTAGAAGTGGCCGTACCAGGTCGGGGCGAGGGTGATCTTCGACAGCCAGCGTTCCAGCTGGTCCTTCTTGTGCCCCAGCTCGTGGGCGGTGTTGATGCCGATGCCCGAGGCGACGCCGGCGGTCAGCGCCAGACCGATGGAATCGAAGACGGTCAGGTCGCCGCGGCCCCACAGGTAGGCGGCCGCGATGAGAGAGCCGAACTGCAGCGGGATGTAGGCGTAGAGCGTCCACTGGTAGTACTTGTCGGCTTCGAGCTTGGCCATGACCTCGTCCGGCGGGTTCGAGCCGTCGTTGCCGATGAAGTAGTCGAGCAGCGGGATGATGATGAACACGACGATCGGCCCGCCCCACCAGGCCCAGTCGATGGCCCAGCCGCTGAACCAGATCCCCAGCAGGGAGCGCAGCCCCCAGGCGAGGAGCACGGCCGCGGCGGGGATGAGCCCGAGCAGCCACAGGTAGCGCTTCGGGTCGGTCCACGAGTACGGGTCGACGACGGCCTCGGCGTCGGGTTCGGCCGCGACGCGGCGCAGGCCCATCGCCTCGGTGCGGGCCCGCCGGCGGCGGACGACATCGGGATTGTGTGTCATGGTTCCTCTCCTGCCTTCAGTGGTGCCGGCATCAAGCGGTGCCGGCGAGCATCCGGTCGGATCCCGGCACTGCCCGCTTATGAGACTCCGTGTCTCATAGCGACATGATGTGTGCTTTGGATCACAAAGTCAACGGATTTTGCGGAATCCGCGAATAAACGGCGTTAGCGCTGAAAATGCAGGTAGGGGCCCAATGTGTGACAATTGATGATGTGTCAACTAGGCTCGGGGCAGTCACTTTCCATGCGGCCGACGGGCCGCGGGACCGGCTCGCGGGATCGTTCCGCGGGGGTCTCCGCGCCATTGCCATCGCCGCATTCACCCCGGCAGGAGCAACCATGAACGTTTCGGACGTGAAGTTCGGGCTCAACACTTTCGGCGACGTCACCGTCGACGCCGCCGGCGCCCCGGTCCATCAGGCGCAGGTGATCCGCGATGTCATCGAGGAAGGCCGGCTCGCCGATCGCGCGGGCATCGACTACTTCGCGGTGGGGGAGCATCACCGCGCCGACTTCGCGGTTTCGGCCCCCGACGTCGTCTTGGCCGGCCTGGCCACGGTCACCGACACGATCCGTTTGGGCACGGCCGTGACCGTGCTGTCCTCGGACGATCCGATCCGGGTCTTCGAGCGCTTTTCGACGATCGACGCCATGTCCGAGGGGCGCGCGGACATCATTCTCGGCCGGGGTTCCTTCATCGAGTCGTTCCCGCTGTTCGGGTTCGACCTGGCCCAGTACGAGGAGCTGTTCTCGGAAAAACTCGACTTGTTCGCGGCGTTGCTGCCGGAGGAGCCCGTCACCTGGTCCGGCGAGCTGCGCCCGCCACTGGAAAACCAGGAGGTCTACCCGCGCACCGAAAACGGCATGACCGCGTGGGTCGCCGTCGGCGGCTCGCCGGAGTCGGTCATCCGCGCGGCCCGGTACAAGATGCCGCTGATGCTCGCGGTCATCGGCGGCAATGCACGCCGGTTCCGGCCCTTCGCGGACCTCTACCGGCAGGCCAACGAGCAGCTCGGCAACGGCGATCTGCCCATCGGGGTCCATTCCCCGGGGTTCGTCGCCGACACCGATGAGGAGGC
>NZ_DURI01000201.1 GCF_012837295.1 Corynebacterium sp.
GGCGCTTCGGCGGGCGCGTCCTTCACGCCGCCCTCTTCGCCCGGCGCGGAGGAGGATCCCGACGACGAGCCGAGCGAGGACGACCCGAAGAAGACGGATTCGTAGGCCACGTCCGCGGGCCCGGAGTCGCGCCCGACCGCCGCGCCCGCGAGGAATCCCCCTCCGGCGAGGGCGAGGGCGCCCAGCGCCGCGCACGCGACGGTGGCCGCTTTACGACGCCCCCGACCGCCCCGCCCCTCGGCCGCCGACGTGACGGTGGCCGGGATCACGGTGGACTGCCTGGTGGTGATGTGGTCCGACATGCGCCCTCCCGGGAACTCGTGCTGAGCGGGCGCCATCGGGGCACCCTTTTGAGCACATACCACCATACTCCAAAAATGCAACGCAAGAGACGCCAGTGACGCATGTGACCAAAGGGAAACGCCCCCGACTCCCCGGATGTCCGGGGAATCGGGGGCGCGGCGGGGCGTCGTCAAGCGGGAAAGCCGGGCGGCCGGGACCTGCCCGACCCCGGCCACCCGCCCGTGCCTAGTCCTTCTCCCAGTACTCCCGCTCGCGGCGCATCTCCACGCCGGCCTTCGGATCGGTCTCGGTCTCGGGGCGGGCCAGCTCGCTCTTGCGCAGCTCCACGCGGCGGATCTTGCCCGACGCCGTCTTCGGCAGGTCATCGGCGAACTCGAGGCGGCGGACGCGCTTGAAGCCGGCGAGGCGCTCGGCGGTGTGCGCCATGATCGACTTCGCGGTCTCCAGGTTCTCCTCGGCGCCCTCCGCCAGGCGGACGACGGCCTTCGGCACGGCCAGGCGCATCGGATCCGGCGACGGGATCACCGCGGCCTCGACGACCGCCGGATGCTCCAACAGCGTCGACTCCAGCTCGAACGGCGAAATGCGGTAGTCCGACGCCTTGAACACGTCGTCGATGCGGCCCTCGAAGGTGATGTAGCCGTCCGCGTCGCGAATGCCGCGGTCGCCCGTGTGATAGTGCCCGTCGAACATGACGGCGCCCGTCTTGTCGGCGTCCTCGTGGTAGCCCGGGGTCAGGAACAGCGGATGGCCGTCCATGACCACGCAGATCTCGCCGTCGTCGACCAGCTCGCCGGTGTCCGGGTCGACCAGCACGATGTCCACGCCCGGGCAGGGGCGGCCCATCGAACCGGGGCGGACGTCCTGGCCCGGCGAGTTGCACACCAGGGCCGTGGTCTCCGTCTGGCCGTAACCGTCGCGGATGGTGACGCCCCAGTCCTTCTCCACGCGGGAAATGACCTCCGGATTCAGCGGCTCGCCGGCACCCAGGGCCTCGCGCGGCACGCGGGACATGCCCGTCATGTCGGCCTGGATGAACATGCGCCACACCGTCGGCGGGGCGCAGAACGTGTCCACGCCGCAGCGGTCCAGCTGCCCCATCAGCGCGGCGGCGTCGAAACGGTCCGTGTTGTAGATGAAGATGCACGCCTCCGCCGACCACGGCGCGAACACCTGCGACCACGAATGCTTCGCCCAGCCCGGCTGCGAGATGGACATGTGCACGTCGCCCGGCTGGACGCCCAGCCAGTACATCGTGGTCAGCGTGCCCACCGGGTAGCTGGCGTGGGTGTGGGCGACCAGCTTCGGCTTCGACGTGGTGCCGGAGGTGAAGTACAGCAGCAGCAGGTCGTCGGGGCGGGTCGGGCCGTCGGCCTCGAACTCGTCGGAGGCGATGTACGCGTCGTGGAAGTTGTGCACCGGGATGACGGGCATGCGGCCGTCGCCGGTCACCGGCTCCTCGTCCTCGTCGGCGGCGAGCAGGATGACGTCGTCGTCGACGGAGACGTCCGCGAAGCGGTCCAGGTATCGGCGGGAGGTGACCACCATCTTGATCCGCGCGCGCTCCAGGCGCTCCGGGGTCTCCGCGGCGGGCAGCTGGATCGAGGCGGGGCTGACCACGGCGCCGAGCTTCATCGCGGCGAGCAGCGTCTCCCACAGCTCGACCTGGTTGTCCAGCATGAGCATGATGCGGTCGCCGCGGCCGATGCCCAGGCCACGCAGGTGGTTGGCCACGCGGTTGGAGCGGCGGCGCATGAGATCGAAGGAGTAGATGGCCTCCGAGCCGTCGGGCTCGACGATCCACAGCGCCGGCTCGGGGTTCTCGTAGGCGATGACGTCGAACCAGTTCAGCGCCCAGTTGAAGTCGTTCAGCTCCGGCCACTCGAACGCCTCGCGGGCGCCCTCGTAGTCGGTGCGGGTCGCCAGGAGCGTGTCGCGGGCGGCGCGGAACGCCTCGCTGTCGCGGGTGTGGCCCGGAGTGGACAGGCGCTCTTCCCCCTGGTCCAGCGTCGGGACCTTCTTCGGGTGGGGCTGGTGCGGGGCGCCGGGGTGAACGGTGCGGTCGAGGCCGGGGGCGGGGGAAACGGGAGCGTTCATGTCGGGTCCTTGTGCGTGGGGCGTCGGTGGCCGGGAGCGTTGCTGGACGGCGACCCGGCGACGTGGCGCGGGTCACAGTGTTGCGTGGGCCACAGTATTGCGTGAATCTCCATTAACTCGCAAGGTTTCCCCGCCCGAACTGCTTTCGGGGGTGAATCACCGTTTACTCTTCATGTGGAACGTGGCCCAGGTCACACGCATTTTGCTTTACGACGCCCACCACCCCGCGGGGGTGCCGCCCACCCGACCGACGCCGCCAGGCCGACGGCCAACGCCCCATCCCTGCCCGCCATTGCGCCGGCCACGCCTGCAGCCCCGATCCCGTCCCTTCTGCCACGCCCACACCCCGACTTCGCCGGCCCCGCCGCCCGGACACCCGCCGGACCACACCCCCTTAGTTGCAGAATGCAGCCACACGTCGAGTGAACGCCGGTAAAAGCCCAGGAGCGAAAATCGTGTGGCTGCGTGAGGAGAATTCGGCACGAGTGCAGCCCACGGCAACCCTCGCAGGGATGGGAATCCGGACGCACGCGAGCCCGGCGCGGCGGACAAGGAAACAGACAGCGACGACGGGGTGAGCGCGGCGGCGAAAACCGAGGCAAGGTCCGACAGCATGACGTGCGGCCATCATGCCGGGAACGCGTACAGGCCAGGACGAACAACGTCCTGGCCTGCACGATTGGGGCCGGAGATGGGACTCGAACCCACAACCATCCGCTTACAAGGCGGGCGCGCTACCAATTGCGCCACTCCGGCATAGCCCCGGATTCTACCCCGCCGCACGGCCCATCCGGACAAGCCCCCGCACCCGCCCCACCACCGTGTTTCCGTGATGTCCGGAGCACGGGTGTAATCGGCTGAACTCGCATGTAAACTCCCCGCGGCGCGGCAACCCCGCGGGACGACACGAGCGGGACGATCGGGGCACCTCCACCATCGGGTGCCAAACGACGGGAGGAACATGGCCGAGAACCAGCAGGCGACCACCGCCGCAGCGGCCCCCGGGTTCACCGGGAAGCTGCGGGCGAAGGTGCGCGGGGCCATGTTCGGCCCCCAGTCGACGGTCGACCTGGTGCAGTCGACGCGGACTCCGCTGCCCCTGGCCCCCATCGACTACACGGATCCCGACCAGGTCACCTCGGTCCTCGATCTCGCCGCCCAGCTCGGCGGGCTGCTGCTGTCCTGCGGCTCCGGCAACTCCGACACCGCGCTGCAGATCAAGGCGGTGACCTCCGCGTACGGCCTGACCCGGGTGCAGGTCGACATCACGCTGACGTCGGTGACCGTCTACCACCTCATCGGCGCCCGCCGGACGCCAGTGACTGCCATGCGCGTCGTCGACGCCCCGGCCGTGGACTTCCACCGCCTGCGCCGCGTGGACGCCCTCCTGCGGGCGATCCGCGGCGGCCAGGTCTCGCTCGACGAGGCCGTCGAGCGAGCCGACGCGATCGAGTCCGCCCCTCCCCTGTACCGGCTGCGCATCATCTACCTCGGCTGGGCCGCCATGGCCGCCGCCGTGTCCGTGCTGCTGGGCGGCGGGGCACTCGTCGCGGTGATCGCGGCCGTGGTCACCGCGTTCATCGTCGCCGCCATCGGCGAGCTCAACGTCCGGGCGCTGCCGCCGTTCTTCCAGAACGCCACCGGCGGTTTCATCGCAACGGTCACCGCCGCGCTCGCCTACGCCGGATCGTCCTACATCGGCATCGACATTCAGCCGTCGAGGATCATCGCCTCGGGCATCATCGTCATGCTCGCCGGCCTCACCCTCGTCCAATCCCTCCAGGACGGGATCACCGGCGCACCGGTGACCGGCTCCGCGAGATTCTTCGACACCATGCTGCTCACCGGCGGCATCGTCGCGGGCATCGCCATCGGCTTCGAGGTCACCGCCTTCATCGGCATGCCGCTGCCGCCGACCAGCGTCGCCTCCGACCCCAATTTCGCGGAATCCACCGTCCGGGTCCTCGCGGGCTCCGCCGCCAGCGTCGCGTTCGCACTGGCCTCCAACGCCGGATGGAAGGCACTCGGCGTCTCCGGCGCCACGGCGCTGCTGGGCTCGATGCTCTACTACTGGCTGCTCCTGCCCGCCGGCGTCAACCCCGTCGCCGCAGCCGGCGCCGCCGCCACCGCCGTCGGCCTCGCCGGCGGTCTGCTGTCCCGCCGTTCCTCCATCCCGCCGCTGGTCACCGCCATCGCCGGCGTGACGCCCTTCCTCCCCGGCATGTCCATCTACCGCGGCCTCCACGCGCTGCTCAACGGTCAGCCGCTCAACGGCTTCACCGCCCTGGCCGCGGCACTGGGCACCGCCACCGCACTGGCCGCGGGCATTGCGCTCGGCGAATGGCTGGCCCGCCAGATGCGCCGCCCGCCGCGACTGACCCGCCACGGAGACGTCAAGCGCCCGAAGATCCAGCGCCGCCGCCGTAGGCACGCCGCCGGCACCGACGCCCCCGACGGCACCGCCAACCCCGTCGAGGGCCGTACGCGCCTGAGCCGCAGCGCCCGCGCCAAGTTCGGCCGCCGCTACGGCCGCGCCCCGGGAGACCAGACCGTCGACTGGTGAGCGCGCCGCCACGGGCGGGCTGGAAAACGGGCGCGTGGGCGTCGTCAAGCGTGCTTATCGCCCGCAACCGGCCGACCTCACCCGCGAAGGCCCGCCTTGGTACACTGGATGGCCTGTATGGGGCGACCGGCGAGGCGGCCGACCGGCCCCCGCAGCGGCGCCGCCACCACGTCGCGCCGCACGCCCATCACCACCCGTCACCAGCCCGCCACGAGCCAGGAGGATCCGTGCCACC
>NZ_DURI01000022.1 GCF_012837295.1 Corynebacterium sp.
CAAAAAGTGGCGCGTCGCACATCTGCTAGGGGGTTCATCTGATTTATGGGCTGGAATGTTACGCCCTGGTCACGGAACAGGCGCGATTAGGGTGCGCTTGAAGTCACTCTGGCCCCAATCGTCACGTGAGTTGCAGCGTAGCCCACCCCCGGGCCGCGAGGGGACCGTTCCCGAAAATATTCGGCCGCCCAAACCGTCGCCGTGCCCTTTGCTTTACGACGGCGACGTCCCCCGTGCAGCGGCGCTGCGCGGGGGAGCGCTGGGGCGATGGCGGCGCCCCGGAGTTCCGGGGCCCGGCCGGGAATGGCCGGGGGGCGACCGGGGATTGACCGGGCGACGCCCCCAATTGCCTAGCGGGGGTCGACGCCGGCGTCGTCGAGCATCGGCACCGACACCAGTGCCTCCGGGATGGCGAAGGCGTCGACGAGGACGTCGGCCCACGGGCCCAGCGAATCGACCAGATCGTTGATCGCCGCGCGCACCGCCTTGGTGCGCAGGCCGTTGAGCACGTTCTGCTCCTGGTACCAACCCGAGTGGGCGTTGATGGTGGACAAGGCGAACAGCGTGCGGATCTGGACGAACACGTCCTTGGCGGGCGATCCGTCGTCAAGCGAGGCCTCGGCCTCGACCAGCGCTTCCAGCAGCATCGCGTCGACGCGCGCCCAGCCGCAGGCGATGAGGTGGTCCTGCGCCGAATCGACGGCGGCGACGGCGTCCTCGATGTCCATCTTCTTGGCGCCGCTGAGGCGGCGGGCCAGCGACTTGAGCAGGTTCGACTCGCGGTCCTCGAACAACTGGACCTGGTAACCGGCGTCGAAGATGTCGGTCTCCTCGCGGTCGGTGACGCTGTCGATGAGCGTCTGCACCGACCGGGCCAGCGGCGTGCGGCGGCGGAGGATGTCGCCGACGTTCTCCACGCCGAAGCGCAGCATGCCCATCGGATCGAGGTCGGACAGACCGCGGGCGTAGGCGGTGATCAGCTCCTTGCCCACCATCTGGATCAGGACGGTGTTGTCGCCCTCGAACGTGGTGAACACGTCGGAGTCGTCCTTGTGGATGGTCAGCAGGTTCTCCGACATGTAACCGGCGCCGCCGCAGGCCTCGCGGCACTCCTGGATGGTGTCGGTGGCGTGGCGGGTGGCGGCGACCTTGACGGCGGCGGCGCGGGACTCCATCTCGCGCTGCTTCCACTGCTGCTCGTCGGTCGGCTCGGCGACGTTCCATTCGCCGGCGGCGATGAGGCTGTCCTGCTCGTCGAGGCGCTCGATGATCTGGTTCTGCAGCAGCGCCAGCGCGTAGGAGCGGGCCAGTCGCGGCAGCAGGCGCAGGCGGTGGGAGCGGTGCTCGATCAGGCGCTTCTCGTTGCCGGGCACGCCCTCGAACTGGCGGCGGCGGGTGGCGTAGCGCAGGGCGATGGTCAGCGAGGAACGGGTCGCCGCGCCGGCCGCGGCGCCGACGGAGACGCGGCCGCGGATCAGCGTGCCCAGCATGGTGAAGAAGCGGCGGTTACGCGACTCGATCGGCGAGGAATAATTGCCCCGCTCGTCGACGTCGCCGAAGCGGTTGAGCAGGTTTTCGCGGGGGACGCGGACGTTGTCGAACAGGATCGTGCCGTTGTCGACGCCCGGCAGGCCTCCCTTGTACCCATGGTCGCCGATGGTCACCCCCGGCATCGGGTTGCCGTCCTCGTCGCGGATGGGGACCAGGACGCAGTGCACGCCGTGGGATTCGGCCGGGTCGTGGTTGGCGTCGGTGGCGCTGCCCGGGGTGTGCAGCTGCGCGAACACCGCCGCCATGCGGCCGTGGCGGGCGGCGTTGCCGATGTACGTCTTCTGCGCCGAGGGGCTGGGGGAGTGGACGATGAACTCGTCGGTCTCCGGGTCGTACGTCGCGGTGGTCTCCAGGTTCTGCACGTCGGAGCCGTGGCCGCGCTCGGTCATGGCGAAGCAGCCGAGCAGATCCAGGTTGATGATCTGCGGCACCAGGTGCGTGTGGCGGTCGCTGCCGAGCGCCTCGACGGCGCCGCCGAACAGCCCCCACTGCACGCCCGACTTCACCATCACTCCGAGGTCGGCGTGGCCGACCATTTCCATGCCGGTCAGGGTCGCGCCGATTTCGCCGGTGCCGCCGTGGGCGGCGCTGAACACGCCCTTGGGCATGCCCGTGTCGCGGAGCCGTTCCAGGCGGGCGAGGATGGCGTCGCGGGCCTCGTCGAGGGGCAGGCCGACCTGGGGGCGGAAGAATTCGTCGTCGAGCGTGGCGCGCACACGCTCGCGATCTTCCGCGTACTTGCCGTCGAGGAGCTTCTGCAGGTCCTTCGCCACGGCGGGATCCGCGGTGGTCGGCAGCTTCGCCGGGCCCTTGCCCACGGTCTCGGGCTTGTCCTTCTTGTCGCGGCCGGAGCCCGAGCCGGAGTTCGAGCCCTCGGGCTCGGTGCCGTCGGGGGCGGCCGCGGCGGCGACCTTGTCGATGTCTTCGGCCCGCTCGGTGTTCTTCATGGCGACGTCGTCGCCGTGCTGCGGGGATCGGATGGCGTCGTCAGTGGAGTCCATGACCCCACGTTACCGGCGACTGTGATGCAGATGACTCTAATTCAAGAACATCACCACCGTGCGGGGGTGACCGGGTCGCGCGGGACCGAAAATTGCGCCGAAGGTGGAGGCGTGGGGCGCGCGGAGGTGCAGGCGCGAGCGCCGAGACCGCACTACCGCCGCTCCGCCACCGCACCCTCGACGAGCGCGGCCAGCGCCGCGTCATCCACCGGCCCGCACGTGCCCAACCAGCGGTCCAGCGCCTCGCGCTCGGCCGGCGTCACCCACAGTCCGTAGCGGTGCTTCACGGTGATCTGCCGCGCGACGTACTGGCAGCGGAACGCGGAGTTCGGCGGCAGCCACGTCGCGGCATCGCCGTCGCCCTTGCGCTGGTTGGATGGCCCGTCGACGGCGAGCAGGTTGAGCGGGTCGTTGGCGAAGGCCCGCCGCGCCTCGTCGTCGAGACCCTGCGCGCCCTTCTGCCAGGCGTCCGACATGGCCACCACGTGGTCGATCTGCACCGCGCTCGACGTCGCCGATCCGCGCTGGAAGGGGATGACCGTACCCGTGAACGGGTCGTGGAGCGTGCCGGCCAGTGCGACGCAGTCGTTGGTGTTCGGCTTGATCGCCACGTCGACCAGGTCGCGGCGCAGGATGTCGTTGCGGGTGTCGCAGCCGTTGTGCCCGAGCGCCACGGGCACGTCGTCGGACCAGCGTTGCCCGAAAAGATCGCGGTCGTACCCGGTTTTCGGCGCGCGACCCTTCACCTCGAGGGCCGCCAGCTGCGCCCGGATGTCGCCGAGCGGTCCTTCCGCATCGTGCGGCGGAATGCTTTGCGACGGGCCGGCGCCCCCATCGGCGGCCCCTTCGTCGTGTGCGGCGGGGGGCCCGGGAAGGGAGGGTGACGGCCGGGATGCGTCATCGGCGGGAGATTCGGTGAGTGATTCGGCGGGGAACGGGGCAGAAGAATCGGAGGCGGAATCTGCGGGGGCGCCGAATGTGCCGGACGGCGACGTCGTCAAGCCATCGCCGTCGAGGACCGCGCAACCCGACAGGGCCGCGCCCGCCGCGAGCACTGCGGCGGCCAGGCGGCGCGGGCGGGTGAGAGGGCGGATGCGCGACGACATGCGGCGACCATAGGACACCGGGCGGACCGCGCCGGCGACGGGCCCCGGCGAATTGGCCCGCGTGTTCGAAGGGGGGAAGCGGGGTCCGGCGGCACCCCCGGATTGTTTCGGGGGAGTTAAACGGCGATTGCCCGGCGGTAATCAGGCCCCGGCGCGAATGTGCCCCATGTCACAGTCGCATGGCGACCTGCGGAAATGGCGCGGCCAAAGTTATGTCATTACGGCCCCGACCACCGAAGCTGCAGTCAGAAGCCACGCACGAGCGGGCCCCGGGACCCCGGGCCGGCACGCGCGACACGAACACCCATGACGCCCGCGAGGGCGACAGCGAACGAAAGGGACCGGCAATGACCATCGCCACGAGCCCGAACGACGGCCACCGACTGGCCGGCGGCCCGGCGCGCCAGGGCCTTTACGACCCCTCCCGCGAACATGACGCCTGCGGCGTCGCGTTCGTCGCCGACATCCACGGCCGCCCCAGCCGCGACATCGTGGACAAGGCCATCCAGGCGCTGGTCAACATCGACCACCGCGGCGCCGCCGGCGCGGAGAAGAACACCGGCGACGGCGCGGGCATTCTCATGCAGATCCCCGACGCGTTCTACCGCACCGAACTGTCCCACGCCGGGGTGCTGCTGCCGGAGCCCGGCGCGTACGCCACCGGCATCGCCTTCCTGCCGCAGGCGCGCATGGCCACCCTGGACGCCATCCGCGCGGTGGAGGACATCTGCGCCGAAGAGGGCGTCGACCTGATCACCTGGCGCGACGTGCCCGTCGACGACTCGGCCCTGGGCTCCATGGCCCGCGACGCGATGCCGGTGTTCCGCCAGCTGTTCGTCTCGGCGAAGGGCCGCGACGGCCGCGCGCTGACCGGCATCGACCTGGACCGCAAGGTGTGGTTCGTGCGCAAGCGCTGCGAGCGCGAGCTCGGTTCCCGCGGCGCCGGCCAGGGCGCCGGCGGCGACACCGTGTACTTCCCGTCGCTGTCGAGCCGCACGATCGTCTACAAGGGCATGCTGACCACCCCGCAGCTGGCCGGCTTCTACGCGGACCTGCGCCGCCCGGAGCTGACGTCGGCGCTGGCCATCGTGCATTCCCGCTTTTCGACGAACACGTTCCCCTCGTGGCCGCTGGCCCACCCGTACCGGATGGTCGCGCACAACGGCGAGATCAACACCGTGCGCGGCAACGAGAACTGGATGCGCGCCCGCGAGGCCCTGATCCGCTCCGACGAGCTGGGCAACATCGACCGCGTCCTGCCGGTGTGCGACCCCGACGGATCCGACACCGCGCGCTTCGACGAGGCCCTGGAGCTGATGCACCTGGGCGGCCGCAGCCTGCCGCACGCCGTCATGATGATGATCCCGCAGGCCTGGGAGCACGACGACGACCTGGACCCGGACGTCCGCGCGTTCTACGAGTACCACTCCTGCCTGATGGAGCCGTGGGACGGCCCGGCGGCGGTGGCGTTCACCGACGGCACCGTCATCGGCGCCACCCTCGACCGCAACGGCCTGCGCCCCGGGCGCATCTGGGTCACCGACGAGGGCCTGGTGGTCATGGCGTCGGAGGCCGGCGTGCTGGACATCGCGCCGGAGCACATCGTCCAGCGCACCCGCGTGCGCCCCGGCCACATGTTCCTGGTGGACACCGCCGAGGGCCGCATCATCGACGACGCCGAGATCAAGTCGCGGCTGGCGGCGACCGGCCCGTACCGCGAGTGGGTCGAGGACGGCCTGGTCACCACCTCCGAGTTGCCGCAGAAGCGCTACAAGTACATGCCGCACCGCCGCGCGGTGCTGCGCCAGCGCGTCTTCGGCATCACCGAGGAAGACGTCGATCTGATCATCCGCCCGATGGCCATGACCGGTGCCGAGGCCCTGGGCTCCATGGGCTCCGACACGCCCATCGCGGCGCTGTCCAACCGCCCGCGGATGCTCTTCGATTACTTCGCCCAGCGCTTCGCGCAGGTGACCAACCCGCCGCTGGACTCCATCCGCGAGAAGTCCGTCACCAGCATGCACACGCTGCTCGGGGCGGAGGCCGACGTGCTCAACCCCACGGCCGACGCCGCCCGGCGCATTCGCCTGGAGCACCCGATCCTGGACAACCACGAGTTCGTCACCCTGGTCGGCGCCCACGAGGACGACAAGTTCGCCCGGTTCGACTCGGCGGTCATCTCCGGCCTGTACCCGGTGGCCCAGGGCGGCCGCGGCCTGCGCAACGGCATCCGCCGCGTGCGCCGCGAGGTCTCCGAGGCCATCGACCGCGGCAAGTCCCTCATCGTGCTGTCCGACCGCGAGTCCGACGAGCGTTACGCGCCGATCCCGTCGCTGCTGCTGACCTCTGCGGTCCACCACCACCTGGTGGCCGACCAGACACGCTCCCGCGCCTCGTTGATCGTCGAGGCCGGCGACGCCCGCGAGGTCCACCACATGGCCATGCTGATCAGCTTCGGCGCCGACGCCATCAACCCGTACATGGCGTTCGAGACCATCGACGAGCTGCGCATGAAGAACCAGCTGGGCACGCTCGACCTGGACGAGGCCTGCTCGAACTACTGCCGCGCGGCCGCCGGCGGCGTGCTCAAGGTGATGTCGAAGATGGGCATCGCCACGGTGCAGTCCTACCGCGGCGCGCAGCTGGCCGACGTCATCGGCCTGTCGCAGGAGTTCCTGGACGAGTACTTCACCGGCGCGACCTCCCCGCTGGAGGGCGTCGGCCTGGACGAGGTCGCCGCCGACGTGGAGGCCCGCCACCGCAGCGCCTTCCTGCCGCGCCCCGAGGAGCAGGCGCACCGCGACCTGGACCTCGGCGGCGAGTACAAGTGGCGCCGCGAGGGCGAGTACCACCTGTTCAACCCGGAGACGATCTTCACGCTCCAGCACGCCACCCGCACCGGCCAGTACGCGGTGTTCCGCGACTACACGCGCAAGGTCGACGACCAGACCAAGCGGCTGGCCACCTTGCGCGGCCTGTTCGAGATGACCTCGGACCTCCCGCCGGTGCCGATCGACGAGGTCGAGCCGGTGTCGAGCATCGTCAAGCGCTTTTCGACGGGTGCCATGAGCTACGGCTCCATCTCCGCCGAAGCCCACGAGACGTTGGCCATCGCCATGAACCGCCTCGGCGCCATGTCGAACTCCGGCGAGGGCGGCGAGGACCCGAAGCGCTTCTCCCGCGAGCCCAACGGCGATTGGCGCCGCAGCGCGATCAAGCAGGTCGCCTCGGGCCGCTTCGGCGTGACCAGCCACTACCTGTCCAACTGCACCGACATCCAGATCAAGATGGCCCAGGGCGCCAAGCCCGGCGAGGGCGGCCAGCTGCCGCCGTCGAAGGTCTACCCCTGGGTGGCCGAGGTGCGCATCACCACCCCGGGCGTCGGCCTGATCTCGCCGCCGCCGCACCACGACATCTACTCGATCGAGGACCTGGCGCAGCTGATCTTCGACCTGAAGAACGCGAACCCGAACGCGCGCATCCACGTCAAGCTCGTCTCCGAGCTCGGCGTCGGCACCGTCGCGGCGGGCGTGTCCAAGGCCCACGCCGACGTGGTGCTCATCTCCGGCCACGACGGTGGCACCGGTGCCTCGCCGCTGACCAGCCTCAAGCACGCCGGCGGCCCGTGGGAGCTGGGCCTGGCCGAGACGCAGCAGACGCTGATGCTCAACGGCCTGCGCGACCGCATCCGCGTGCAGTGCGACGGCCAGCTCAAGACCGGCCGCGACGTCATGGTGGCCATGCTGCTCGGCGCCGAGGAGTACGGTTTCGCCACCGCGCCGCTGGTGGTCGAGGGCTGCGTCATGATGCGCGTCTGCCACCTGGACACCTGCCCGGTCGGCATCGCCACGCAGAACCCGGAGCTGCGCAAGAAGTACACCGGCCGCGCCGAGCACGTGGTCAACTTCTTCACGTTCATCGCCGAGGAGATCCGCGAATACCTCGCGGAACTGGGCTTCCGCTCCATCGACGAGGCCGTCGGCCGCGTCGACTGCCTGCGCCCCCGCTCCGACCTGAAGGACCTGCCGCGCGCGGCGAAGCTCAACCTCGACCGCATTCTCCACGCCGCCGAGAGCCCGTGGATGGAGCAGGACCCGCGCTGCACGAAGTCCCAGGAGCACGGCCTGGAGGGCACGCTCGACCAGCAGATCATCGCCGATTCCTCGGCGCTGCTGATGGCCGCCCGCCGCGGCGCCGCCGGATCCGCCGGCCCGCTGAAGCTCAGCTACCCGATCTCCAACGTGGACCGGTCCGTGGGCACGCGCCTGGGCCACGAGGTCACGCGCGCCACCGGCGCCAAGGGGCTTGCCGACGGCTCGCTCACCGTGGACCTCACCGGCTCCGCCGGCAACTCCTTCGGCGCCTTCGTGCCCTCCGGAGTCGAGCTGGTCCTCGAGGGCGACGCCAACGACTTCGTGGGCAAGGGACTCTCCGGAGGCCGGATCGTCGTCAAGCCATCGCGTTCCGCCCCGCCCACCGCAGACGCGGCCACCGACACCATTGCGGGCAACGTCATCGGCTTCGGCGCCACCAGCGGCGAGATCTTCATCCGCGGCACCGTCGGCGAGCGGTTCTGCGTGCGCAACTCCGGTGCGACCGCGGTGGTCGAGGGCATCGGCAACCACGGCTGCGAGTACATGACCGGCGGGCGCGTGGTCGTCCTCGGCCCCGTCGGCCGCAACTTCGGCGCCGGCATGAGCGGCGGCATCGCGTTCCTCCGCGCCGACGGCGGCAACGGCACGGCCGACGGTGCCGACGCGCTGGCCGCCCGCATCAACCCCGAACTCGTCGACCTGCAGACCCCCGACGCCGACGACGTCGAATGGCTCACCGGCGTCATCGCCCGCCACCGCGAGCTGACCGGCTCCACCATCGACGTCGACCCCGCGGCGATGGTGAAGGTCATGCCCCGCGACTACGCCCGCGTGCTCGACGTCGTCGCGCGCGCCGAGGCCGACAACCTGGACGTCAACGAAGCGATCATGGAGGCAGTGAACAATGGCTGATCCCAAGGGATTCATGAAGCACCGCCGCGAGGAGCCGGCCCACCGCCCCGTTCCGCTGCGGCTGATGGACTGGAAGGAAGTCCACGAGCACCCCGCCCCCGGGCACATCGAGAAGCAGGCGTCGCGCTGCATGGACTGCGGCGTGCCGTTCTGCCACTCCGCCTGCCCGCTGGGCAACATCATCCCGGAGTGGAACGACCTGGTGCGCCAGGACCGGTGGCGCGAGGCGTTCGACCGCCTGCACGCGACCAACAACTTCCCCGAGTTCACCGGCCGCGTCTGCCCCGCCCCGTGCGAGGGTGGCTGCGTGCTGGCCATCAACGACGACGCCGTGACCATCAAGGACGTCGAGCTGGCCATCGCCGAACGCGGCTTCGAGGAAGGCTGGGTCCAGCCGATCCCGGCCAGCTTCGACACCGGCCAGTCCGTCGCGATCATCGGTTCGGGTCCCGCGGGGCTGGCCGCCGCCCAGCAGCTCACCCGCGCCGGGCACGCGGTGACCGTCTTCGAGCGCGACGACAAGCCCGGCGGCCTGATGCGCTACGGCGTGCCGGACTACAAGATGGAGGCCCGCTACCTGGACCGCCGTCTGGAGCAGATGGAGGCGGAGGGCACCGAGTTCCGCTGCAACATCTCGCCGTCCGCCGCCGACCTGGCCGATTTCGACGCGGTGGTGCTGGCCACCGGCGCGACGCTGGCCCGCGACCTGCCCGTCGACGGCCGCGACCTCGACGGCATCCACCAGGCGATGGAGTACCTGCCCCACGCCAACCGCGTCGCTGCGGCGGAGGCCGCGGGGGAGGAGCTGACCCCGGAGATCGACGCCAAGGGCAAGAAGGTCGTGGTCATCGGCGGCGGCGACACCGGCATCGACTGCTTCGGCACAGCCCTGCGCCAGGGCGCGGCGTCGGTGACCCAGTTCGACATCCGCCCGCGTGCCCCGCGCTCGCGTGCGGCGTCGACCCCGTGGCCGATGTACCCGCTGGTGTGGCGCGTGGCCACGGCGCATGAGGAAGGCGAGTACGTCATCACCGGCTCCGAGCCGTCGGAGGCCACCGCGGCGCTGGGCCTGGACGCCCGCGTGTCCGGCGAGACGCTGGGCAAGCGCGTGTTCAACGCCAACACCGTGTCCTTCCACGGCGAGGACGGCCGGGTCACCGGCATCTCCGCCAACGAGGTCGCCGTGGTCGAGGGCCGCCGCGTGCCCATGAAGGGCACCGACTTCGACATCGACGCCGATCTGGTGCTCATCGCCCTGGGCTTCACCGGCCCGGAGCGAGGCGGGATCGTCGCGGAGCTGGGCGTCACCGTCGACGATCGCGGCCGCATGGTCCGCGACGACGATTACCGGGCGACGCTCGAGCCGGATGCGCTGTACGACGGCTCGTTCACCGGCCCCGTGTTCGTCGCCGGCGACAACGGCCGCGGCGCCAGCCTCATCGTGTGGGCGATCGCCGAGGGCCGCGCCTGCGCCGAGGCCGTCGACCGCCACCTCATGGGCGAGTCGAACCTGCCCCGCGCCGTCGAGCCGACGGACATGCCGCTGGGCGTGTAGCAATAACGGCTGGCAGAAGGGCCGCCGTGCACCGGATTCACCCGGGCGCGGCGGCCTCCGCGGGCGTATCCTCGGCGCCATGATCATGACCACCACCCCCACCATCGAGGGCCGCGAGATCGCCCAGTACATCCGCATCGTCTCCTCGGAGGCGATCTCGGGTGTGAACATGTTCAAGGACATCGGCGCGGGCTTCCGCAATCTCATCGGCGGCCGCGCCGAGGCGTACGAGAAGGAGCTCGGCAACACCCGCGAGACCGCCCTGGCGGAGCTCTACGAGCGCGCCCAGGCGCTCGGCGCGGACGCCGTCGTCGGCGTCGACATCGACTACGAGGTTCTCGGCGCCGACAACGGCATGCTCATGGTCACCGCCTCGGGCACCGCTGTGACGCTGGCGTAGCCTTCGCGTCCCGCCGTGCTGGCCGGCGCTGGCGGGTGTTCGCGCTGTTCGGCGCTCGTGGATTGGCTGCGGGCGCCGCGCCGCTGATCGAGTTAGTGCTCGGATCCTCCAGACCTCAGAGAGGCTCGGCAAAGGCGCAGGTCAGAGTGTGGCTTGGAACATACATTGGAGGACTCCGGCACTAACGGTTCCGAGATGCCTGGCTCTGGGCTCCGGTTCCCGGACCCCGGGCTCTGGGGTCCGGGCCTTTTGCTTTGCGACGCCTGGAATCCGCCCGCGCCCCGCGCCCGGCCGCTACTCCACGATGACGTGGCCGCGCGCGCCCATCTCCGCGTGCACCATTTGGTGGTCGACGAAGGTGTACGTGCCCGGCTCGGGGAACCGCGCCTCGGCGTAGCCGCCCTGCGCCGCCGACAGGGAGAGCGCTTGGCCTCCGCCGGCGCCGTCGTCAAGCAGCAGTGACCCTTCCTTGTACATGCGGTGGAACTGCGTGCCCACGACGTGGAAGCTGGTGCCCTTGTTCGGGCCGGCGACGAGCACCCAGAAGCGCACGGTCTCGCCGGCGCGGATGCGGATGGGGTGGGCGATGTACTGGTCGGGGTAGCCGTTGAAGCGGTACGCGTCGGGGTCCTCGGCCATGACCTTGTCGGTGTCGGGGCCGGCGTCGCCCCAGTAGGCCTCGGACTGGACCAGCAGCACCTCGTGGTCGACGGGCGGCAGGTTCGGCGGATCGATGATGACCGCGCCGTGCATGCCGGCGGCGATGTGGTGGCTCATGGGCATGGTCGCGCAGTGGTACAGCCAAATGCCGGCGTGCTCGGCGCGGAATCGGTAGACCAGCGATTCGCCGGGGGCGATGTCGCGCATCGGCTCGTCGGGGGAGACCATGCCCGCGTGGAAGTCCACGGAGTGGCTCATGGTTCCGTCGTTGATCAGCGTGACGACGAACTCGTCCCCGACCTTGCCCCTCAGCGTCGGGCCGAGCGGGGCACCGTTGAAGACCCAGTGTTCTTGTTCGATGCCGGGTGCGGCGTAGCCGGTGAACTCGCTGGCGCGCAGCGTCAGCTCGTGGACGTCGGTGTCGGGTGCGGCGTCGAGGATCGGGGTGATGGTGGGGGAGTCCGGGCCGGGGGTTTCGCCGACTTCACCGAGGGCGCCGGGGGTCGCGTGATCGGACGCGGTGCCGGAGCCGTGGCTCGCGTGGCCCGCATGGCCGGATCCGGTGGCGTTGGTGGCGGCATCTGAACCTGCGGTACCTGCGCCTGCACCTGCACCAGCGCCATCGGAACCGGCCGCGGGGCCGCCGGCGTCGACGGTCAGCGTCATGCCCATCTGCCGGTGGCCGGCGATGGTGCACCAGCCGTCGACGTCGCCGGGCACGACGGGCAGCTCGATGGTCGCCGACTCCCCGGGGGCGACGCGGCCGGTGTCCTGGCCGGTGGCCAGGCGCAGATCGTGGACCTGTTCGTCGGCGTTGACCAGGGTGATTACCAGACGGTCGCCGGGGTTGGCCTCGATGACGTTCGGCTCGTAGGTCATGTCGCGGGCGGTGACGGTGACCTCGACGGTGTCGCCCGTCGGGGTGACGTCGGCGGCCTGCGCTGTCCCGCCCGCGCCGCCGGCGCCCAGTCCGCCGGTGCCTCCGGTCAGCGCCACGCCGACGGTGGTGACCAGCGCGAGCACGGCCAGCGCCGCGGTGGTCTGCATTCCGAGTCGCCGGGAATCGGCGGTCGGCGTGCCAACCGGCGTCCCGACCTTGCGGGTGACGTCGATGGTGCCGGCCTTGCGGGACTTCAGCACCGCGACCTGAGCCTTGGCGGCGCGGACGACCAGCGGCAGGTAGGCGACGTAGGCGGCGCCGACCAGGAAAGAGAGCACGACCTTCAGCCACGACGAAAAGGGCAGCAGCCACAGGATCAGGCCGACGTTGATGATCGTCCAGCGAAACGCCCCGGCCCGGTCCATCTCCGCCAGTCCGGCGCCGAGGGCGCGGGCACCGCCGCCGATGGTGGAGGGCAGCAGCCAGCTCATCACGCCGATGAGCAGCTGGGCGGCGAAGCCCATGATCAGCGGCAGGGTCAGCGAGGACATGACGAACGCGTCTCCGCTCGCCTGCGCGGCGGCGACGATGAGCGTGCCGATCAGCCACGCCACCGCCGCGGCCACGGACAACGCGGGGTAGGACAGCCGGTCGCGGGGATCCTTCGCCACGACGAGGACGTTGTGCGCCCACGGCACCGCGGCGATGATCCAGCCCAGTGCCACCAACCCCAGTCCGGCCGACGCCGCCCATGGCCAGGAGACCAGCCCGCCGACGGCTGTGACCGTGATGCCGGCCAGCTGCACCGCGAGCGAGACCGCCGGGTGCGACAGTGGCGACATCCGGGTGCGCCACAGCGCCG
>NZ_DURI01000202.1 GCF_012837295.1 Corynebacterium sp.
ACCCGCCGGACCCAAGTCAAACTCGGCCCGACCAGGAGGTGAACTCCCCGCAAACAACCCACCATGATCAGCGCCCTTGCAGGCACCGTCCCGGCGTCTCGCTTGCCCCGGTAACACTACACACGGGCTCGACTCACAACAAAACGCCTGGTCACGACATGGAAACGCTGAAGTTTACCGTTCGTTCACCCCGGGCGTAGGCTCGATTCGTGAGCACCTCGAACGTCGCGGCCCCAGCCGCGGTCCATCCAGTAGATCAGTATCCGGGCCACGCGAAGGCGCTGCTGCTCGGCTTCCAACATGTTCTCGCCGCGTACGCCGGCGCGGTGGCGGTCCCCCTCTTCGTCGGTTGGGCGCTCGTCGACGCCGGCAAGATGCAGCCCTCCGACATCCCCCACCTCATCGCCGCCGATCTTTTCGTCGCCGGCCTGGCGACGATCGTCCAATCGATCGGCATCTGGCGCTTCGGCGTCCGCCTGCCGTTGATCCAGGGCTGTACCTTTTCGGCCGCAATCCCCATGGTCACCATCGGCTCCCAGTACGGGGTGCCGGCCATCTACGGATCGGTCATCGCCTCGGGCATCTTCATGATGCTCTTCGCCCCTCTCTTCGCGTCCCTCCTCCGCTTCTTCCCGCCATTGGTCACCGGCACGGTTCTCCTCATCATCGGCACGACGCTGATGCCGGTGGCGGCGGACTGGGTGGGCGGCGGCGCAGAGTTGAAGGGGACGGAGGCCTACGGCACGGCCCAGAATCTCGCCGTGGCCTTCGGCGTCCTCGCCCTCATCCTCGTCATCGACAGGTGGGGCCCGGCGTGGCTCTCGCGCATCGCGGTGCTGGTGGGCATGTTGACCGGCCTCGTCGTGTGCATCCCCCTCGGCATGGTCGACTGGTCCACGACCGCCGATTCGCCGCTCTTCGGCCTCACCACGCCGTTCTACTTCGGTCTCCCGGAGTTCGTGTTCGCCGCCATCTTCGCCATGTGCATCGTGTCGTTGGTGACGATGGTCGAGGCCACGGGCGACGTCCTGGCCATCGGCGAGATCACCGACGTCGAGGTCGATGATCGCCGCATCGCGGACACGCTCCGAGCGGACGGCGCCGCCACGGTGGTCGGCGGCATCTTCAATACCTTCCAGTACACGGCCTTCGCCCAGAACATCGGCGTCCTGTCGATCACCGGCGTGCGTTCGCGTTGGGTCACCGCGGTCGCCGGCGGCATGCTGGTCGTCCTCGGCCTCATCCCGAAGACCGCCGCGCTGGTCGCCGCCATCCCCGCTCCGGTGCTCGGTGGCGCCGGCATCGCGCTGTTTGGCATGGTGGCGGCCTCGGGCGTGCGGACGCTGTCGAAAGTGAAGTTCACGGAATCCAACGTCATCGTCGTCGGCGTCCCACTCGCCCTCGCGCTGTTGCCGGCCGTCGCCCCCGACCTCTTCACGCAGCTGCCGCCGTGGGCCCAGACCTTCATGGCCTCGGGCATCTGCATCGGCGCGGTCGCCGCGATCCTGCTCAATCTCGCGTTCAACACCGGCGAGCGAGCTCCCCATTCCGCCGAGTACACCGTGCACGACACCTTCCGCGGCGGCATCAATTCGCACGACAAGGATCATGATGGCTGGGGCGACGTCCCCTCCGAGCGTTCCTGATTGCTTTACGACGCCCACGGTCTCCCCTGAACGGCCCGCTCCATCGTTGATGGGGCGGGCCCTTTTCATTCCCCATGCCGGCGGTCTCCACTTCGATCGAGAGCGGCAGAATGGCCGATCCAGCACGAGCTCCAGCTGCCATGCGATCCGCGCTTCGTTCATGACGCAGTCTGGACCACAAGACGATGTCGAGAACGTGGGACGCAGAATAGTAGTCTCCGGAGGCGGGACGCGGGACTCAGTCATTGACGACGGCCATCGCCGAGAGCACGAAAAAGGGGAGCCTCCCCGGCCATCTTCAAATCCTCCGAAGAGAATCAAATGACGGGCGAAGAAGGCTCCCCTTGATTGATTCTGGAAATGCGAATGGAGCTGTTGTCGGTGCCGCACCCCACACAAGGGGCAACGACACCAACAACAGCTCCACACACAAACGACGAAGGCCGCCGCCCCATCCCCCAACGGGGACAAGGCGACGAC
>NZ_DURI01000203.1 GCF_012837295.1 Corynebacterium sp.
GTTGCCGCAGGTGTCGCTGGTGGCCAACATCGCCGTCGGCGGGTGGCTGGCGCTGCAGGGCCGGATCACGGTGGGCACGTTCGTCGCCTTCGCCACCTACCTGACCACGCTGACGGCGCTGTCGCGCATGGTCTCCACGATGCTCATTTCGCTGCAACTGACGGCCGCGAGCATCGACCGCGTCGGCGAGGTCATCGAGTCCGTGCCCGACCATCCCGATCCCGCCGATCCCCTCCCCGTCCCCGCGGGTCCGGTGGGCCTGCGCCTGCGCGGGGTGACGCATTCGCGGGGTGGGCGCACTTTGCTGGACGACGTCTCCGTCGACCTCCCCGCCGGCTCCACCCTGGCGCTGGTGGGTCCGCCTGGGTCGGGCAAGACCATCCTCACCGAGTTGCTCGGGCGCCATTACGTGGCCGATTCCGGGTCCGTCGAGATCGTCGGCGCGGGGGCATCCGGCGCGGGCGCTCCCGGTTCGCGGGCGTCTGGCTCCGACTCCGCCACCACCGCTTCCGTCGACATCGCCCTGGCCACCGCCGACGACGTCCGCCACGCCATTACCGTCGTGCCCGACGAGCCCTTCCTGCGCACCGGCACCCTGCGCGACAACATCGCGCTGGCCGACCCCGGGGCCACCGACGCCGACATCGAACGCGCCGCCGCCCACGCCCAGGTCACCTTCATCGACCAGCTTCCCGATGGCTGGGACACCGCCATCGGCGAGCGCGGCCACACGCTGTCCGGCGGCCAGCGCCAGCGCGTCGCCCTGGCCCGCGCGCTGCTGGCCCGCCCGCGCATCCTCGCCCTCGACGACGCGACGTCGGCCATCGACGCCGGCACCGAGTCCCTCATCTTCGAGGCTCTGCGCACGCACTACGGCGACATCACCACGGTCATCGTCGCCCACCGTTCGTCGACGCTGGAGCTGGCCGACCACATTCTCATCCTCGACGGCGGCCGCGTGTCGGGGTACGGCACCCGCGACGAGCTCGTGGCCTCCCACCCCGGCTTCGCCGACCTGATGGATCTGTCCGACGCCGACCGCGCCCGCGCCCGCGCCGCCCTGGAAGCGTCGCGGTCCGGCGACGCCGCTCCCCTGGTCATCGATGCTCCCGACTGGGCCGAGCCGGATCATGCGGAGCTGTGGCCCTCCACCCCCGACGCCGATGGTGACGGCGACGGCCCCAACTCCTCCAGCGCATCCGGCTCGTCCGACGGCTCCACCATCAGCTCCACCGATGCCCGCGCCCTGAGCCGCGCCGCCAACCGCACCATGTCCACCAAGGGCGCCCGGGGCATGGGCGGCGGTGGCATGGGCGGTGGCCGCGGAGGAATGGGCGGTGGCATGGGCGGAGGAATGGGCGGCGGTGGCGGCATGGGCGCGGCGATGATGAACGCCCCCGTCACCCGGGACCTCCTCAACCGCATCGACGCACTGCCGCCGGCCAACGAACAGCCCCGCATCGCCGCCTCCGCGCTCGACGATTCAAAGCCCTTCAGCCTGCCGGGCCTGCTGTCGAATGCGCGGCTGCTCATCCTGTCGGTCATCGCGCTGCTGCTGGTGACCACCGCCGCCGACCTCGCGTTCCCCATGCTGGTGCGCTGGGCCATCGACGATGGCGTCTCCGCGGGCGACGAAACCTCGCTGTGGCTGGCTGCGGCGGCGGGCCTGGGCGTCGTCATGCTCAGTTTCCTGGCCATCGCGGGCACCACGGTGCTGACCTCGCGCACGGGCGAACGACTGCTCTACGCCCTTCGCGTGCGCTCCTTCCGCCACCTGCATTCGCTGGGGCTCGACTTCTTCGAGCGGCAGCGGTCGGGGCGGATCATGACGCGGATGACCACCGACATCGACGCGCTGTCGTCGTTCCTGCAGACGGGCATCGCGCAGGGCATCATCGCGCTGTTCACGCTCTTCGGCGTCACCGGCATGCTGCTGGCCACCAACATGACGCTGGCCGGCGTGGCGCTGCTGGCGCTGCCCGTCGTCGCCGCGGCGACGGTGGTGTTCCGTTCGATCTCGTCGAAGCTTTACACCGCCGCCCGCGAGCAGGTCTCCACCGTCAACGCCGACTTCCAGGAGGCCATCGGCGGCCTGCGCGCCATCCAGATGCACCACCGCGTCGCCGACGTCGAGGAGTCCTTCACCCGCGAGTCCGACCGCTACCGCCGCCTGCGCATCCGCGCGCAGGGCGCGGTGGCCACGTTCTTCCCCGGCATCAACCTCATCGCCGAGCTGACCACCGCCGCCGTGCTGTTCGTCGGCGCCACCCAGGTCGCCGAGGGCGCCACCACCGCCGGCGTCCTCATCGCCTTCACCCTGTACCTGGGCATGCTCTTCGGCCCGATCCAGCAGCTGTCGCAGGTTTTCGACGGCTACCAGCAGGCCCGCGTCGGGCTCACCCGCATTTCGGATCTGCTGGCCACCGAAGCCGTCGTCGCCGACACGGGCCGGTCCCCGGGTGCGAGGTCGGCGGCCAAGGGCGACATTTCGCTTGACGACGTCACGTTCCACTACTCCGCCGCCGCACCCGTTTCCGACGCCGAAACTTCCGCCGGGTCCGACGGCGGGCCCGAATCCGCCGGCGACGGCACCCCCACTGCCCCCGTCATCCTGGAGCATCTCGATCTCCACATTCCCTCCGGCCAGACCGTCGCCGTCGTGGGGACCACGGGCGCGGGGAAGTCGACCGTCGTCAAGCTCCTGGCCCGGTTCCACGACCCGGTCGACGGGTCCGTGCGGGCGTCGGGGACGGACATCCGCGAGTTTCCCCTGGAAGAGTGGCGTGGCGTGCTCGGCTACGTGCCGCAGGAACCGCACCTGTTCCACGGCACCATCGCCTCCAACATCGCCTACGGGCGCCCCGGCGCCACCGAAGCCGAGATCACCGACGCCGCACGGCGAGTCGGCGCCCTGACCGCCATCGCCGCGATCCCCGGCGGCTTCACCCACCCGGTCGGCGAGCGCGGCCGCGGCCTTTCGTCGGGCCAACGCCAGCTGATTGCGCTGGCCAGGGCCGAAATGGTCGACCCGGCGCTGCTTCTGCTCGATGAGGCGACCGCCACCCTCGACCCCTCCACCGAAGCCACGATCCTCGCCGCCGCCGATCGCGCCACCGGCCGCCGCACCTCCGTCATCGTCGCCCACCGGCTGGCCACCGCCGCCCGCGCCGACCGCATCCTCGTCCTCGATCGTGGACGCATCATCGAAGACGGCACGCACGCCGACCTACTGGCGGCCTGCGGCACCTACGCGAAACTGTGGGCCAGTTACCATAAAGGGAAGGCGGACGTGGAGGAACCGGGCATGAACCGTTATCCTTGATTGACCCCTAAAACTCCGCGGTCCCGCGTGAATGCAATCAACATGAAATGAGGCGAGTACCTGCCGTGAGCAGCGACATGAGCTTCGGCCAGAACGAGTGGCTGGTCGACGAGATGTTCCAGCAGTTCAAGAAGGATCCCCAGTCCGTCGACCAGGAATGGCGGGATTACTTCACCAAGAACGCCTCCGGTACGGACCTGTCGGCCGCCAGCCGCATCGGTTCCGCCACCCCGCGCAACGCCACCCAGGATCCGGCTCCCATGGCCAAGCGCGCCGCGGCGACCGAAGCCGAGGTCAAGGAGACGGGCCGCCGCCCGTCGAAGGGCCCGGAGCCGACCCGCACCCCGCAGAAGGCGGCTCCCATCAAGGCCAAGAAGTCCCCCATGGACGTCGCGGCGGCCGCCGAGGCCCCCGAGGCCGGCAAGACCGCGCTGAAGGGCATCGGCAAGGCCATCGCCAAGAACATGGACCTCTCGCTGGAGATCCCGACGGCGACGTCCGTGCGCGACATGCCGGCCCGCCTCATGTTCGAGAACCGCACCCTGGTCAACGACCAGCTCAAGCGCACCCGCGGCGGCAAGATCTCGTTCACCCACATCATCGGCTACGCGATGATCAAGGCCGTCATGGCCCACCCGGACATGAACAACGCCTACGAGGTCGTCGACGGCAAGCCGACTCTGGTCGTGCCGGAGAACATCAACCTCGGCCTGGCCATCGACATGCAGAACAAGGACGGCTCCCGCGCGCTGGTCGTGGCGGCCATCCGCGAGTGCGAGACCCTGTCGTTCAAGCAGTTCGTCGAGGCGTACGAAGACATCGTGGTCCGCGCCCGCAACGGCAAGCTGACCGGCAAGGACTTCTCGGGCGTCACCATTTCGCTGACCAACCCGGGCGGCATCGGCACCCGCCACTCCGTGCCGCGCCTGACCAAGGGCCAGGGCGCCATCATCGGCGTCGGCTCCATGGATTACCCCGCCGAGTTCGCCGGCGCCTCCGCCGACCGCCTCGCCGAGCTGGGCGTCGGCAAGCTGGTGACCATCACCTCGACGTACGACCACCGCATCATCCAGGGCGCCGAGTCCGGCGAGTTCCTGCGCACCATGTCGCAGCTGCTGGTCGACGACAAGTTCTGGGACCAGATCTTCGAGGACATGGGCGTGCCCTACACCCCGGTCCGCTGGGCGCAGGACATCCCGAACGTCGGCGTGGACAAGAACACCCGCGTCATGCGCCTCATCGAGGCCTACCGCCAGCGCGGCCACCTGCTCGCGGACATCGATCCGCTGCACTTCGACCACCCGAACATCATCACCCCGGACCACCGCGACCTCGACATCGCGACGCACGGCCTGTCCCTGTGGGACTACGACCGCACGTTCAACGTCGGCGGTTTCGGCGGCAAGGAGACGATGACGCTGCGCGAGGTGCTCATCCGCCTGCGCAACGCCTACTGCCTCAAGGTCGGCTCGGAGTACACCCACATCCTCGACGCCGACGAGCGCGAGTGGCTGCAGGACCGCATCGAGGGCGGCCAGCCGCGCCCGACGCACGCCGAGCAGAAGTACATCCTGCAGAAGCTCAACGCCGCCGAGGCATTCGAGAACTTCCTGCAGACCAAGTACATCGGCCAGAAGCGCTTCTCCCTCGAGGGCGCCGAGTCGCTGATCCCGCTCATGGACGCCGCCATCGACACCGCGGCGGGCCAGGGCCTCGACGAGGTCGTCATCGGCATGCCGCACCGCGGCCGCCTCAACGTGCTGGCCAACATCGTCGGCAAGCCCCTGTCGCAGATCTTCACCGAGTTCGAGGGCAACATGGACCCGGCGCAGGCCGGCGGCTCGGGCGACGTGAAGTACCACCTGGGCACCCAGGGCCAGCACCTGCAGATGTTCGGCGACGGCGAGATCGACGTCACCCTGACCGCCAACCCGTCCCACCTCGAGGCCGTCAACCCGGTCGTCGTGGGCCTGGCGCGCGCGAAGCAGGACATCATCGACCGTGGCGAAGAGGGCTACACCGTCATGCCGATGCTGCTGCACGGCGACGCCGCCTTCGCGGGCCTGGGCATCGTCCAGGAGACCCTGAACCTGATGGCGCTGCGCGGCTACAAGGTCGGCGGCACCGTCCACATCGTGGTGAACAACCAGATCGGCTTCACCACCTCCCCCGACTCCTCCCGCTCGTCGTACTACGCGACCGACCTGGCCAAGGCCTACGGCTGCCCGGTCTTCCACGTCAACGGCGACGACCCGGAGGCCGTCGTGTGGGTCGGCCAGCTGGCCGTCGAGTACCGCAACCGCTACGGCAAGGACGTCGTCATCGACCTCGTCTGCTACCGCAAGCGCGGCCACAACGAGGCCGACGACCCGTCGATGACCCAGCCGGCGATGTACGACGTCATCGACGCCAAGGAGGGCGTGCGCGCCGCGTACACCGAGGACCTCATCGGCCGCGGCGACCTCTCCGAGGAAGAGGCCGAGGCCGCCCGCCGCGACTTCCACGACCAGATGGAGGCGGTGTTCAACGAGGTCCGCTCCGCCGAGGGCGGCACCCCCAGCGAGCAGACCGGCATCACCGGTTCGCAGCCGCTGCCGCACGGCCTGGACACGAGCATCGACAAGGTCGAGCTGCAGGCCATCGGCAACGCGCACATCGACGTCCCCGAGGGCTTCGAGGCGCACCCGCGCGTCGCCCCGGTGGCCAAGAAGCGCGCCCAGGCGTCGAAGGAGGGCGGCATCGACTGGGGCTTCGCGGAGCTCCTGGCCTTCGGTTCGCTCGCCGGCGCCGGCCGCACCGTCCGCCTGGCGGGCGAGGACGTCCGCCGCGGCACCTTCACCCAGCGCCACGCCGTGCTCATCGACCCGAAGACGGGCGAGGAGTACAACCCGATCGACTCCTACGCGGAGGCGCAGGGCAACGGCGGCCGCTTCATGGTCTACAACTCGGCGCTGACCGAGTTCGCGGCCATGGGCTACGAGTACGGCTACACCCTGGGCAACCCGGACGCGGTCGTCGCGTGGGAGGCGCAGTTCGGCGACTTCGCCAACGGCGCGCAGACCATCATCGACCAGTACATCTCGTCCGGCGAGGCGAAGTGGGGCCAGACCTCCAAGCTGATCCTGCTGCTGCCCCACGGTTACGAGGGCCAGGGCCCCGACCATTCGTCCGCCCGCATCGAGCGTTTCCTGCAGCTCGCCGCGGAGGGTTCGTACACGGTCGCTCAGCCGTCTGACCCGGCGAACTACTTCCACCTGCTGCGTCGTCACGCTCTGTCGGACCTGCACCGTCCGCTGGTCGTCTTCACCCCGAAGTCGATGCTGCGCAACAAGGCCGCCGTGTCGCCGGTGGAGGCGTTCACCGAGCAGACGAAGTTCAAGTCTGTCATCGACGACCAGTACTTCCTGTCCGGCGAGGGCGACAAGGACAAGGTCAAGACCATCCTGCTCGTCTCCGGCAAGCTGTACTGGGAGCTGGAGAAGAAGCGCCAGAAGGACAAGCGCGACGACGTCGCCCTGGTCCGCCTGGAGATGCTGCACCCGATCCCGTTCAATCGCCTGAAGGACGCGTTCGACAACTACCCGAACGCCACCGAGGTCCGCTTCGTGCAGGACGAGCCGGCGAACCAGGGCCCGTGGCCGTTCCTGGCGCTGGGTCTGCCGGAGGCGCTGCCGGACATGCCGAAGCTCACCCGCGTTTCCCGTCGCGCCCAGTCGTCGACGGCGACCGGCGTGGCCAAGGTTCACGCGATCGAGCAGAAGGCTCTGCTGGACGAGGCCTTCAAGTAGGCCTGCGGGCGGGCCGCTCCGGTGGCCCGCTGCCGGGGCGCCCGAGCGGTGTCCCGGGCTCGGGGTGCCTGTGCGGTGCCCCGGTGGGAGTGTGATTGCTCCACGCGCACCAAGGGGTTGGTGAGGCCCCCGCTTCGACTTTCGGGTCGGGGCGGGGGCCTTTTCGCATGTGCGGGTTGCTTGACGACGCCCCGCCCACACCCCGTTCCGCCCGTCGCCCCAGCTGCGCCCGATCCTCATTACCCGGCACCCCGCCGCCAAACCCCGACATCACATGGCATCCCCGCCGCTCAGTTCCCCGCTCCGGCCCAGAAAGACGTCCAGTGGACAGAAAGACGTGGTTGACCAGCTCTTTCTGTCCACTGGACGTCTATTTGTGGAGAGGCGGCGCTGGCGCTGCCGCTAATCCCCCGCGCAGTAGCCAACCAATGGCGAATCACATCTCGGCGGGGCCACGACTGCGCTGGCCGGGAGCGGGTCACACGGCGGCGGGGCCGCGGGTGCACTGGCCGGCGGGGAGGAACTCGACGCGGACGTCCGACGCCCTCGGCACGTGCGCCCGCACCGAATCGATGATGGCTTCTCTCGTGGCGGCGAGCTCGGCCATCGGCGTTTCGGGTGCGACTGCCACGCTGACGTCCACGAACAGCCGATGCCCCGACCAGCGCAGCCGCGGCGGGTGCGCGACCTGGGCCGAATCGACGTGGGCGGCGATGGAGTGGACGGTGGCGTCGTAAAGCGAAGGATCCACGCCATCGAGGAGGCGGCCGCCGATGTCGCGTGCGGTGCCGACGAGGAGGACGGCGATCATGACGGTGATCAGCAGTCCGACTATCGGATCGGCGAGCGGGAAACCGGCCATCACGCCGAGGGCGCCGGCGACGACCGCGAGCGACGTGAGGCCATCCGTGCGCGCATGGACGCCGTCCGCGATGAGCGCCGCCGACCCGATGCGGCGGCCGATGCGGATGCGGTACGCGGCGACGACCTCATTGCCGATCGCTCCGACGACGCCCGCCGCCAGCACCCACCCGACGTGGTCGATCGGCTGCGGATCGATGAGCCGCTGCACCGACGTCACGCCCGCGACCACCACCGACACCGCGATGACCAGGACGACGAACAGTCCCGCGAGGTCCTCGGCACGGCCGTAGCCGAACGTGAAGCGCTTCGTCGGGACTCGCTTGCCGACGATGAACGCCAACCACAGCGGCAACGACGTCGAAGCATCCGCGACGTTGTGGATCGTGTCGGCCAGCAGGGCGACGGAACCCGAGAACGCGAAGATGACCATTTGCAGCGCCGCAGTGACGCCGAGGCCGATGAGCCCGATCTTCGTGGCACGGATGCCCGCGTCGCTGGCCTCGAGGGCGTCGTCGATGCGGTCGCCGACGTCGTGGCTGTGCGGAACGAAGAAGTGCTTCAGCGCGTGGCCGACGCCGCCGTGCCGGTGGTCGTGGTCGTGGTCGTGGCCGTGCGAATGGGAGTGGTCATGGCCGTGCTCGCCCGCAGCACCACCGCCTCCCTGCATACCTGCATTCATGCGCATATTGTGGATCAAAAGCAGCCCGCCCGGCAACCCCTTCGAGTCACGGAGCGGGCAGCCGCCCGAACGCCGCCCCTTACCTCCACCGCCGCGGCGGGTGCGGATCCCCCTCGATGGCATGTTCGGCCTGGTAGATCGCCTGCACGACCAGTGTCGCGGCATGCTCGTCGACGAGCGAGTAGAACACCCGCGTCCCCTCCTGCCGCGCGTGGACCATCCGCGCCATCCGCAGTTTCGCCAGGTGCTGGGACACGCTCGTCGGCGTCTTCCCCACCCGCACGGCCAGCTCGCCGACGGGCAGTTCACCGTCGCGCAGGGCGAGGATGATCTTCACGCGCGTCATGTCCGCGAGCATCGAGAACACCTCGACGGCCACGTCGATGTACGGCGAGTCGGGCGACAGCGACGTCGCATGGCCGGATTCCTCGCACACCTCGGCCCCACCGGGGCCCCGGTCGTTGGTCGGCTCGTCGACGGCTCGCGGGAAGCTGTTCATGCCGCCACCCTAACACGGCCGATAGGTTCACCAACCAGCACTTATGATGCGCGCCTTCACACATGCGCAGGCTCCGCGCCCCGCCCCTCGCTCCCCGCCGGCGTGGCTCCGCGCCCCGCTCCTTCTTGCTTTGCGACGGCCCGCGCGCCGCACTACCCCGTCGTAAAGCGGGAGGTGTCCAACCATTCCCGCGCGACCTCCGACGGTTCGCCGCCGTCGCGGACGCGATCGGTGAGCTCGTCGAGTTCGTCGGTGGACAGCGACCCGGCGACGCGGTTGAGCGCGTCGACGCGATTGGCCCGCGTCAGAGCCGGCTTGAGGTAGAACGGCACGATGTGCTGCGGCAACACGGCGCCGGGGTCGTCGGCGGCGCGGGCCTCGAGGCGCTTGGCCTCGTCCTCGCTCAGGCCGTTCTCGCGGCCGCAGCCCTGTGCGTTCGACGGGTCGGTGGCCATGATTTCGCCGGGCAGCGCCGCCGACATCGCGCCGTAGACGCGGTCTCGCCACTCGGCGGACATCGCCTTGCCGGGGTCGTCGTCGGCGGCGTACTCCTCGGCGAGTTGGCGCGCGGTCGTCGGGTCGATGATGCCCAGCAGCTCGCCGGTGCAGCCGAACGACATCGTGACTTCGCCGGATTGCACCGCCCGCATCCGCTCGTCGGACGGCACTTCGACGGTGCCGGAGGTGTCGCGGCCCTTCCGTTCCAGCGCGCCGGCGTAGACCTCGGCGAGCACGGCCTGCTGGTCATCGGCGAGGTCGGCGCCGACGAGGACCGGTTCGCGCTGCTCGGCCGGGGCGGGCACGGCGGGGTCCTGCGACGCGCAGCCGGTCAGCGCCAGCGCGGCGGCCAGCACGACGGGCACGGCGCCTCGCTTGCCTGGCGACGCCCACCGCCCACTCGTTCGGCGGAATCCCCGATCAGGACGTAAGCTCTTCCCGATGCGCCGATCGGCGGTCACGTGGGCGGCAAGGTCCCCGGCCTTCATCGCATCGCTCCTGTTCCATCCGCTTCGATCGGCACCGGTCGGCTCAGATCGGCTCCGATCGGCGCGAGTCGGCTCTGAATGGCTCTGATCCGCTTCGATCGGCATTGCGCCGCCAGGTTACCCCCGAAGGAGGCTCCCGTGCCCTCGTCCCCCCGCCAGGCCCCGCGGACGAATCGTCGCAAGGCGATTCTCCCGTCGTCGGATGCGATGCGGGATTGCGGCGTCTACGTCGACGGGCACCGGGTGGAGGGGCAGTTCGATCACCGCAGCGCACTCGAGGAGGTGCGCTCGCGCGGCGAGGGTTTCGTGTGGCTGTCGCTGTCGCGCCCGGACGAGGTGCAGATGGACGCCATCGCCGAGGAGTACGGGCTCCACGAGCTGACGGTCGAGGACGCGTTGACGCACCGGCAGCGCCCGAAGGTCGAAATCCACGACGACCACATGGTTTTCGTCGTCCGCTCGGTCCACTACAACCCGCAGGGAACGGCCGGGGACGAGAACGAAAAGATCGACACCGGCCAGCTGCTCATGGTGCTGGGGCGCAATTACATCATCACCATCCGCATGGGCATGGCGCGCGAGACGCTGAGCATCCTCGGCGAGCGGGTGTCGGAGGATCCGGAGATGATCCAGCCCGGCCCGGCCGGCGTGCTGTGGGCGATCACCGACCTTTTGGTCGACGACTACCTGCGCACGGTCCAGCAGCTGGAGGACCTCGTCGAGGACATGGAGGACGAGGTCTTCGAGCCGGGGTACATCACGGAGATCGAGGACATTTACATCCTCAAGCGAGAGATCCTGGAGATGCGCCACGCCATCGATCCGCTGACCACGGCGCTGCGCACGATGATGTCCATGCGCGGGCAGCTGATGCCGAAGACGGTGCGCCGCTACCTGTCGGACGTCCTCGACCATCAGCTCGTCGCCGCCGACATGGCGCAGGGCTTCGATGAGCGCCTCTCCGCCCTCATCGACGCCGCGGCGGTGAAGATCCAGCTGCAGCAGAACACCGACATGCGCACGATCTCGGCCTACGCGGCCATCCTCGCCGTGCCGACGGCGCTGGCCGGCATTTACGGAATGAACTTCGACCACATGCCCGAACTCCATTGGGAGTACGGCTATTTCATCGTGCTCGGCATCATGGGCCTCGTCGTGGCGTTCCTGGTGTGGCTGCTGCGCCGCAACAAGTGGCTGTAGGCGATCAGCGCAGTCGGCGCTGCGCGAGCAGGTCGCGGGCCTTTTCCGCGTTGCGGGGGTTGCACAGGACGTCGTAGCGTCCGGCGACGATCTCGGTGGTCGACGCGAAGTCGCGCTTGCCGTTCTGCATGCCGTAGGGCACGGCGGCGAGGATCAGGCCGAAGACCGCGCCGACGACGACGCCGGTGATCAACGGGGCGATCCAATTGTCCTGGAACAGGCCCAGGAGCAGGCCGAAAAACAGGCCCATCCACATGCCGTAGAGGGCGCCGCCGCCGAGCACCTTGCCCCAGGTCAGGCGGCCCACGACGCGCTCGACCTGCATGAGGTCGACGCCGACGATGGTCAGGTCCGACACGGGGAACTCGTCGCGGTCCGACAGTTCGTCGACGGCGGCCTGCGCCTCGGCGTAGGTGGTGAAGGTGCCGATCGGCCATCCTTCCGGCGGCGTCGCGGCGGGCTTTCCGTAAGTGCGGCCCTCGGCCATGGTGGTGGTGCTCCTCTTCCTGTTGCGCGGGTTCTCCCCGTTTCAACGGCCCGGGCGCCCCTTTTGTTCCCCGCAGACGGGTTTACGGAGAGGTGGGCGTCGTAAAGCGAAATGGGGATCCGGGGCGGCGGTTATCCTGGTGACCATGACTTCCATCGACCGCGTGTACGCGGGCCGCCTGTCGGGGATGATCGTGCGCAACCCGGACGGCGATGCCATCGGCCGGGCGCGTGACGTGGTCGTGCGGCTGCGGCCCTCCGGCGCTCCGTCGCGGGCGCTGGGCCTGGTGCTGCAGCTGACGGACAAGCGCCGGGTTTTCGTGCCCATGGGGCGCATCACGGCCGTGGAGCCGAACGAGATCCTGCTCAATTCCGGTCTGGTGTCCATGCGCCAGTTCAAGGCGCGGCCCGGCGAATCCACCGTGCTGGGCGACCTCGTCGGCGCGAAGGTGCAGATCGACGACCCCGACCTGGAGCACCTGCACGGCGTGCCGCAGGAGTTGACGGACGTGGAGATGGAGCGGTCCCGCACGCGGGATTGGGTGCTCACGCGCGTGGCGGTGCTGGGGCCGAAGCGGGGGCTGCGAGGGCGCCGCGACGTCGCGGTGGCGCCGTGGAATCACGTCCACGGCCTGGGCGCCGGCGCGGAACCGAGCGACCACGATGCGGAACTCATCGCCGAGTTCCACGAGATGCGCCCGGCCGACATCGCCGGCGCCATGGCCGACATGGCGCCGGAGCGTCGCCGCCGCATCGCGGAGGCGTTGGACGACGAGCTGCTGGCCGACATCATCCAGGAGCTGCCGGACGACGATCAGACGGAGGTCCTGGAGGACCTGACCATCGAGCGCGCCGCGGACATCCTCGAGGAGATGGACCCCGACGACGCGGCCGACCTGCTCGGCGAGCTCGACGAGAGCCGCGCCGACGTGCTGCTGGAGTTGATGGACCCCGAGGAATCGCAGGCGCTGCGGCGACTGATGGTGTTCGAGCCGGACACGGTGGGCGGCCTGATGACGTCGGACCCGCTGATCCTCCAGCCGACGACGACCGTGGCGGAGGCGCTGGCGCGGGCGCGGGACCCGGAGCTGCCGACGTCGCTGGCCTCGATGGTGTTCGTCGTGCGCCCGCCGACGGCGACGCCGACCGGCCGGTACCTGGGCTGCGTGCACCTGCAGAAGCTGCTGCGGGAACCGCCGTCGACGCAGATCGGCGGCATCCTCGACCCCGACCTGCCGCCGCTGTACGCGGAGGACGACGACGAGATCGCGGCGCGGTACTTCGCCACGTACAACCTGGTGTGCGGGCCCGTCATCGACGACGAGGGGCACCTGCTCGGCGCGCTGAGCGTCGACGACCTGCTCGACCACATGCTCCCCGACGACTGGCGCGAGGACGGCATCCGCCCGGAAAGGACCGCGTAACCCATGGCGAAGGACACTCACCGGGGGTCGGAGCGCCCGTCGCGCGACCGCCTGGAGCTGGACACGCCCGTCGTCGACCGCCGGAAGAAGTTCATCGACTTCGACGGCGACCGCGTCGGCGAGGTCGCCGAGAACGTCGCCCGCTTCCTGGGCACCGGCAAGTACCTGGCGTTCCAGACGATCATCGTCATCGTGTGGATCGCCCTGAACATCGGCGGCATGTGGTGGAACTGGGACCCGTACCCGTTCATCCTGCTCAACCTGGCGTTCTCCACCCAGGCCGCGTACGCCGCGCCGCTGATCCTGCTGGCGCAGAACCGGCAGGAGGACCGCGACCGCGCGTCCGTGGCCGAGGATCGCCGCCGCGCCGCCGAGACGAAGGCCGACACGGAGTTCCTCGCCCGCGAGATCGCCGGCGTGCGCGCCGTCGTCGGCGAGGCCGTCACCCGCGACTACCTCCGCCGCGAGCTCGACGACCTCACCGGCGTGCTCGAACGCATCGAGGCCCGCCTGTACGAGGAGGACCGCCACCCCGGCGCCCATCCGGGCAGCCATCCGGGAGAGCCCGTCACTCGCCGGGCCGATGATCGGCACCCCGGCTCCCGCCCCGACCACCACGAGCGTTAGGATTCGATGCGATGTCCACGATTACTGAAGCCCAGGTCCGCACCGCCCTTTCCACGGTCGAGGATCCCGAGGTCCGTCGCCCGATCACCGAGATCGGCATGGTCAAGTCCATCGCCATTTCGGAGTCGAACGACGTCGCCGTCGAGGTGTACCTCACCATCGCCGCGTGCCCGATGAAGAACACGATCGTCGAGCGCACCGAGGATGCCGTCAAGGGCATCGAGGGCGTCGGCGCCGTCTCCGTCACCACCGACGTGATGAACGACGAGCAGCGCCGTGAATTCCGCAACGCCGTGCGCGGTTCGTCCGCCGAGCCGGTCATCCCGTTCGCCCAGCCGGAGTCCCGCACCCGCGTGTACGCGGTGGCGTCGGGCAAGGGCGGCGTGGGCAAGTCGTCGGTGACGGTGAACCTCGCCGCCGCGCTGGCCGCGAAGGGCCTTGCGGTCGGCGTGCTCGACGCCGACGTCTACGGCCACTCGGTGCCCCACATGATGGGCTCGGAGGACAAGCCGCACCAGGTCGACGACATGATCATGCCGCCGCAGGCGCACGGGGTGTCGCTGATCTCGATCGGCCACTTCGTCGACGACAACGCGCCGGTCGTGTGGCGCGGCCCGATGCTGCACCGCGCGATCCAGCAGTTCCTGGCGGACGTGTTCTGGGGCGATCTGGACGTGCTGCTGTTCGACCTGCCGCCGGGCACGGGCGACATCGCCATTTCGGTGGCGCAGCTGGTGCCGAACGCCGAGCTGCTCATCGTGACCACCCCGCAGATGGCGGCGGCGGAGGTCGCCGAGCGCGCGGGCACGATCTCGCTGCAGACGCGCCAGCGCATCACCGGCGTCATCGAGAACATGAGCTGGATGGAGATGCCCGACGGTTCGAAGATGGAGGTCTTCGGTTCGGGCGGCGGCGAGACCGTCGCCAAGCGCCTGACGCAGATCACCGGCGCGAACGTGCCGCTGCTGGGCCAGGTGCCGCTGGACACGCGTCTGCGCGAGGGCGGCGACGAGGGCACCCCCATCGTCCTGTCGGAGCCGGAGTCGGGCGCGGGCAAGGCGCTCAACGACGTTGCGGCCAAGCTGTTTACGCGTCGCGAGTCGCTGGCCGGCAAGTCGCTGGGCCTGGGTGTTACGCCCAAGTAAAACAATCGCGATCGACCGGGCCCCGGCGGCGGAACCTCTTCCGCCGCCGGGGCCCGATTGCGTAATCTGATCGCCATGTTCAGCCCGCGCGATCTCCCGCTCCCCCTCGTCGGCGCCCCGATGGCCGGCGGCCCGTCGTCTCCGGAATTGGTGGCGGAGGTCGCCCGCGCCGGGGGCCTCGGCATGATCGCCGCGGGGTACCTGTCGGCGGGCACGCTCGCGGAGGTCATCGGCGAGACCATTTCGCTTTACGACGGCCCGTCGTCCCGCCGTCCGGCCAACGGTTTCCCGAACCGCACGTCGGCGGGCGGCGGGCGCATCGGCGTGAACCTGTTCGTGCCGAACCCGGACGTCTCCGACGGGTGGCGCGAGTACCGGGATCGGTTGGCGGCCGACTTCCCCGGCGTGGAACTCCCCGACGAGCCGAAGTGGTCCGACGACGACTGGGACGCCAAGATCGCCCTGCTGACGGGCTCCGGCACCGGCGACCCGGCCACCGGTGACTCCGCCACCGGCGCCGACGACGCTTCCTCGGGTGGCACGGCGGGCAACTCGGGCGCGGGGACGTCGTCAAGCGATGCAGTGGCAACGGTGACCTTCACGTTCGGCCTGCCCAAGCGCTCCGTGGTGCGCGCGCTCAACGCCGCGGGCAAGTCCGTAGGCGTGACCGTGACCAGCCAGGACGAGGCGCGGGCGGCGCTCGCCGTCGGCGCCGACCACCTGATCGTGCAGGGGCCGGGCGCCGGCGGGCACCAATCGACGTTCGCCGTCGCGGAGATGCCCGCCGCCGTCGGATTCCACGCGGGCGTGTCCGGGACGGCGGCGCTCGTGCGGTCCGTGCGGGCGCTGACCGAGGACTACGCCGTGCTCGTCGACGGCGAGGCGACCACCGTGCCCATCGTCGCGGCGGGCGCCTCTTTGGCCACCGTGACCAAGATGAAAGAAGATTA
>NZ_DURI01000204.1 GCF_012837295.1 Corynebacterium sp.
CCGCCGGCGGCGGCCCCGGCTCCCGCATCCGCGGCCACGACGGCGCCCGCGCCCGCGGCCTCGTCCTCGAGCGGACATGCGATGCCGTCGCCGTTGGAGTCGAGTTCCTCGCTGTAGCCCGGATCGCCCACGTACAGCGGGGCGGCGCCGGCCTCGACGGCCTCGCTGCAATTGGCGAACATCGCCTGGACGGCCTCGGACGTGGAAGTCGGGGTGGACGACGTGGTCGAAGAGGTCGTCGAGGAAGTCGAGGAGGTGGACGTCTCCGAGGTGGTCGAAGAGGTCTGAGCCTCATCCGCGTCGTCGAGCGGCGCGCAACCGGCCAGCGCCATCGCCGCGGCGGACAAAGTGGTCAGCGCGATGCGGCGGAAGGGGCGGGAAGAACGGTTACGGCGGGCGACATCGGTGGTTCCGTCGGCGCGGAGACGGCGGGACGTGCTGGAATCGGTTTGCACTGGATCCTCTTTCCGGAAAACCGCATGACGGGTGCGGGTGACGGCGGGTAACCCCGAGATCATCGCCCGCGCATCCGCCAAAAGCCATTCGGGTGACCCCGGTCGTCGACGAGGGGCGCCGCTTCTCTGCCTCTTCGCTGCCGTTCCGGCGCCGTTTCGGTGGCGCGTCCGGTGTCATTCGGCCTTCGGCCGGGAGCTTCGGGCGGATTTTGGCGTTCGCCGGGTGCTTCCCTGCTTGCCGACGGCCGCCCGCCGCCAAAAAGACGCCCAGTGGACAGAAGGAGGTGGTTGACCACGTCTTTTTGTCCACTGGACGTCTATCTGCGATGGGTCTGGAGGGGATGGGGCGGGGAAACTGCGGGATGGGCGGCCGGTGGGCCCTGGTGTCGCCGAGAGGCGGGGCGGGCGGCGCTATCCGGCCGTGCGGAGCCGGTCCTGGCCGACGAGCCGGGCGCCGTCGCCTCCGGTCGCGGAAGCCTCCGCACCAGCGTCGGCACCAGCGTCGGCACCAGCACCATCACCGCCCTCTCCGCCGTCCTCCCACGGCTTCGGCAGCATGCGCGGCACGACCTTGCCCACGGCGTTTCGGGGCAGCTCGTCCATGAACACCGTCTCGCGGGGCACGGAATGCCTGGCGAGGCGGTCCTTGACGTGGGCGCGGATCTTTTCGTCGTCAAGCGCCTGCCCTTCCGGCGACGCGTCGCGCACGACCCAGGCCACCAGCGCCTGGCCGAAGCGGTCGTCGTCGACGCCGTAGACGCAGCACTCGCGGACGCCGGGCAGGTCGGACAGGGCGTCCTCGGTCTCGCGGGGGAAGACGTTCTCGCCGCCGGAGACGATCATGTCGTCCTCGCGGCCCGAGATGTACAGCATCCCGTTCTCCAGGCGGCCGAGGTCGCCGGTGCAGACCTGGCCGTCGATGATCTCCTTGTCGGCGCCGGGGCGGGTGTAGCCCTCGTAGAGCATGCCGTTGCCGACGAAGATGCGGCCGGTCTCGCCCTCGGGCAGCTCGTTGCCCTCGTCGTCGCGGATGGCGATGCGGGTGCCCAGCGGCGCGCGGCCGGCGGTGGTCGGGTTCTCGGCGAGCTCGGCGGGGTTGGCGATCGTCGCCCAGCTGACCTCGGTCGAGCCGTACTGGTTGTACAGCACCGGGCCGAAACGGTCGAGGGCCTGCTTGACGATGTGCTCCGGAATCGCCGACCCGCACGACGCGATGACTTCCAGCGGCGACGTCGACACGTCGTAGTCGTCGGGCATGACCTCGAGCATGCGCTGAAGCATGGTCGGCACGAGGAAGATCGTGTGCGGGTTGTGCGCCTCGATGATGCGCAGCGCGTCCGACGGCTCGAAGTGGCGGCGCAGGATCATGGTGGAGCGCAGCGCGATGCACAGCTGGGCCGTCGCAAAGCCCCAGGTGTGGAACAGCGGCGCGGCGAGGTACGCGGGCCGGTTGTGGCGCAGGGGGATGCGGCTCATGATCGACGACGCGGGCATCCACGACTTCGGCTCCGGGCGGCGCGCGCCCTTGGGGGTGCCGGTGGTGCCGGAGGTCAGGACGATGACGCGGCCGCGGCGGGGGCGCTTGGGCAGGTCGGCGGTGGGCCAGGCCTCGGGCGGGGCGGTGCGCAGCATCTCGCGCATGGACGTCCAGCCTTCGCGGACGCTGGAGGTGTCCTGGTAGTCCTCGAGCCACGACACGGCGACGGGGCACTGGTCGAAGTCGTCGGGCAGCAGGTGGGTGAATTCCTCGTCGATGAAGAGGAAGTCGAGCTTCTGCTCGCGGATGACCGCGCGGGTCTGTTCGGCCGACGCGCCGGTGTTGAGCAGCACCAGGTCGGTGCCCAGGCGGCCGTGGGCGCACAGGGCGAGGAGGAAGCCGCGGTGGTTGCGGCACATGAGCCCGATGCGGTCGCGGGGGCGGATGTCGCCGTGGCGAAGGGCGCGGGCGAGGCGGTTGGCGTTGTCGTGGAACTCGGCGTAGGTCATGGAGCCGCCGTCGTCGATGATGGCGGTGTGGTGGGGGTCGCGGGCGGCGGCGATGCCGAGCAGGCCGGAGGGCAGGAAGTCCCACCGGTAGATCGACCCGGCGGCCTTGCCCATCGCGCCGGGGCCCATCGCGCCGAGCACGCCGGCCTTGGTCACGGGGGCGAGCCCGCGGATCAGGTCGCCGGTGCCGCGCAGCGAGTTGCGGGCGCGGGTGCGGAGCTTGTCGGCGGTGCCGGCTCCGGCGGGGTCGGCATGGGTCGTTGCGCGGGCGTCGGTCTTCTCGGACATCTGGCTCGGGCCTCCTCGTATGGATTCCTATATGAAAAGGAACCATAATGGTGACGCCCGTCACGCGCAGGCGTTTGCGCGAGGAAGGACCCGGGACGGTCGGGGGACCGGGTTTTCGCTTGACGACGGGCCGGCCGCCGCGTCAGGACACCGGTTCGTGCCTCATGCCGAGTGCTTCGGCGACGGGGGCGTTGTGCAGGCGGCCGCGGTGGGTCATCAGTCCATCGTTGAGCCCGGGCAGTTTCTTCGCCGCGCCCGGCCACCCGTGCTCGGCCATGGCCAGGGCGTAGGGGAGGGTGGCGTTGGCCAGCGCCTGCGTGGAGGTGTTGGCGACCGCGCCGGGCATGTTGGCGACGCAGTAGAAGAGGCTGTCGTGGACCTTGTACACCGGATCGTCGTGGGTGGTGGGGCGGGAGGATTCGAAGCAGCCGCCCTGATCGATGGCGACGTCGACGAGGACGGACCCGGCCTTCATCCGCTCGACCAGGCTGTCCGGCACCAGCGTCGGGGCCTTGGCGCCGGGGATGAGGACCGCGCCGATGACCAGGTCGGCCTGCAGCAGCTCCGCCTCGATCTCGTGGGCGGTGGAGAAGACGGTGTCGACCGTGCCGCGGTAGATGTCGTCGATGCGCTTGAGCGCCCGGGGGTCCAGGTCGAGGACGGTGACGTCGGCGCGCAGGCCGTGGGCCATCGCCACCGCCGAGGCGCCGACCTGCCCGGCGCCGATGACCGTCACGCGCGCCGGGCGGGTCCCGGGGACGCCGGGGAGGAGGATGCCGCGGCCGCCGAAGTGGCTCATCAGGTGGTACGCGCCGACCTGCACTGCCAGGCGGCCGGCGACCTGGCTCATCGGGGTCAGCAGCGGCAGTTCGCCGTGATCGTCGGTGACGGTTTCGTAGGCGATGGACGTCGTGCCCGCGTCGAGCAGCGCCTGCGCGCAGTCCGCGGCCGCGGCCAGATGGAGGTACGTGAACAGGATCTGGCCCTCGCGCATGAGGGCGAACTCCGGCTCGATCGGCTCCTTGACCTTCAACAGCAGATCGCCCTTCGCCCACACCTCCTCGGCCGAGTCGACGATGGTCGCGCCGGCCTCGACGTACGCGGAATCCGGCATCGACGAACCGACACCCGCCCCGGCTTCGACGAGCACTTCGTGGCCAGCGCGCGTCATTGACGCCACCCCGGACGGGCTCGCGGCGATGCGATGCTCGCCGCTCTTGATCTCGCGGGGGATTCCGATGCGCATGGGGGCTCCTGGTCTGCGGGCGACGATCGTCGGCGGGGAATGGTGTTCGCCTTCCATCATCTGCGGATCGCCGCGACGGCACCAGCCCCGCCGCCGCACCCGCCCTACAGCCCCAGCACCGCCTTTGCGATAAGGAAGTACACGATCAGGCCGGAGGCGTCGCAGAACGTGGAGATGAACGGCGTCGAGAACACCGCCGGGTCGGCCTTGATGGCGCGGGCGATCATCGGCATGATGCCGCCGACGGTCGCCGCAATGGTGCAGATGGACACCAGCGTCAGCCCGATGATCACGCCGAAGTCCATGCCGTAGACCAGCCCGGCGACGACCGCGCCGATGAGCCCGAGCAGCACGCCCATGGTCAGGCCGACGCGGACCTCGCGCCACGCCACCTTCCACGTGTCGCGCAGGCGCACCTCGCCAACTGCCAAGGCGCGGGTCACGGTCGTCGCCGCCTGCGAGCCGGTGTTGCCGGCGGTGCCGGTGAGCAGCGGGATGAACAGCGACAGCGTCACCACGGCGGCCAAGGCGTCCTCGAACATCTCCAGCACCTGCACCGTCAGAATCGCCGACAGCGCCAGCACCAGCAGCCACACCACGCGCGAGCGCACCAGCGTGCCCACCGACGTGATCAGGTACGGGCGGTCCAGCGGCTCGGCGGCACCGGCTCGGGCGGCGTCCTCTTCGTCGGCGCGGTCGATGATGCGGTTGGCGTCGTCGATGGTGAGGATGCCGATCAGCCGATCCTCCTCGTCGACGACCGGCGTGACCAGGTGCGTGGTGCGCACGGCGCGCCGTGCGGCATCCTCGGCGTCGTCCGACGCCGTCACCGACTCGGGGGCCTTCATCAGATGCGCGACCGTCACCGGTTCCGCGCCGGCCCCGTCGTCAAGCCCGCCGTCGTCGAGCGCGAAGATCAGGTCGCGCAGGCCCACCACGCCCTCGAGCCTGCGGGAATCGCCGACGACCATGAGCAGGTACACCGTCTCTGCCTCGGCGCCGGCCGCGCGGACGTGCGCGATGGCCTCCGCCGCAGTCATGTCCGGGCGCACCCGCACGTACTCGGTGGACATGTGGCGGCCGATGGTGCCCGACGGGTAACCGAGCATCGGGGCAGTGAGCTTGCGCTCCTTGTCCGACAGCCCCGAAAACAGCTTCGCCGACACCGATGCCGGCAACTCGTCGACCAGCGAGGCGCGGTCGTCCGGGTCGAGGTGCTCGAACACCCCGATGACGTGCTCGTCGCGCAGTCCCGTCAGCAGATCGGCGCGCATGCCGGTGGAAAACCGCTCGAACACCTCCAGCGCCAGCTCGCGCGGCAGCAGCCGGTAGATGATCGCCCGGTCGTCCGGATCCTCCCGCTCCAGCACGCGCACCAGATCCGCCGGCGACATGTCGTGGACCGTCGCCTCGATGGCCGCCAGATCCTCCTGCGCCAACATCAGGGCCAGGTGATCGGAGAGGACGTCGAACTCGAGTCGGGTGCGCGGCGCGGTCATGCCCCGAGCCTATCCGGGGGCCCGCGGCGCATGGTCGGCGAGGATTGCTTGACGACGGTCCCGGCGTGGAACGAACCCCACCGTCAATCCCCAGTTCAGACGCTGTTCGCTATGGGCGTACGCCCGAAGGGACGAAACGCGGCCGGGCCGTCGTTAAGCTTCAGTGAAACCGTTATATGGATTCCGGACGACACCGAGGAGAATGATGTTCGAGAGGTTCACCGACCGCGCCCGGCGCGTCGTCGTCCTGGCGCAGGACGAGGCACGCGAGCTCAACCACAATTACATCGGCACCGAGCACATCC